>JAQVQN010000286.1 GCA_028701555.1 Kiritimatiellia bacterium
AGGTCACGGCCAAATCACCGGCCACCGAGGCGCAGGGCGACCAACCCGCCAAACCGGAAACCGTAACCGCCTCGCACATTCTGGTCAAGACCGAGCAGCCGCAGACCCCGCAGACAGTGCCTGCCGCCGAAGAGGTCGAGGAGCAACTCAAGCAGCAGAAGTCCCGCGAGGCAGTCATGCAATACATCGACGGACTAAAGGCCCAAGCCAAAATCGAAACCGTGTTTAAGGAAATGCAGCTGTAAGTTGCTTCCGGACAAATCGGTGATTAGCTAGCGCGGAAGCCCGAACGGTTTCCGCGCTTTCATTTTTAAAAGGTATGCAATGATCCTGACACCGGAATCCCACGAACATTTCATGCACCTCGCCCTGCGCGAAGCACACGCGGCAGCCGAGGCTGGCGAAGTGCCGACCGGTTGCGTCATCATTAAGCGCCCGGAAAACGCATGCCGTCCGCTAGCCGCTGTTAAGGTACTGGCGCGAGCCCATAACCAAACCGAAACCTTGAAAGACGCCACCGCACACGCGGAAATGATCGCCATCACCCAAGCTTCTGCCGCGCTCGGCGACTGGCGGTTGTCGGACACGGTTCTTTATGTAACGAAAGAACCGTGCTCAATGTGTGCCGGTGCAATCATACTTGCGCGTGTGCCGCTAGTGGTCTGGGGCGTTTCGGATCCTAAACGAGGCGGGCACACGGTCTTTTCGATCCTTGACCACCAAGGCCTAAACCATCGCCCGGAGGTCATTCGCAACGTTTTGGAAAAAGAATGCCTCGCCTTGCTACAGAGCTTTTTCCGCAGCCGCCGAGCACAGGAAACATGATATCCAAACTATCATTTCGCGCCAGCTTACTTGAGTAGCGGCTTGCCGCCTTCTTTCAAAAGCCGCTTCAAGCCAACGCCTTCCATCACACGCCCGGCGTCGATATACATGTCAGCCAGGCCATGGGCAAACTCGCTGTTTTCCCACTCTGTGATCTCGCAGGCCCGCTCAGCCAGTTTTAAAGCGGCGGGGATATCCTTGTCCTCGCGCTCTTTAGACATCAGCACTTTGGCCAGCAGGAACATCGCCGCGGCGTTATCTGGCTCGCGCCCTAGAATTTCACGGTACTGACGGCCAGCCTCGCTATATCTGCCGACTGTCACAGCCACCTGCGCCAACTCCATCCTGTAGCCGGTCTGCTCCGGCGCGATTGCCACCGCACGGGCAAAATGCAGGTAAGCGGCATCCTTATCGCCACGCGCCCGCAGGCAGTAACCCATGCCGTAATGCGAGCGCGCGGTTCCCGGAGTGAAAGCCATTATGTTCTCGTAGCAGCGCAGTGCCCCGTTGAATTCGCCGATGGCGATCCTGCGCCGCCCCTCAAGATCCATGGTCTCGGCAAGATGCGTCAATAGCACGTCACGCTGGCTGAGCTTGGCCGCATCCCTTAAAGCCGCCACACCTTCATCCGAGTCTCCGCCCGCAAGCAGCGCCAGCGCCTCCGCAATCTTGCCACGCGCCCGCAGACACTCTTCGGCCCTGGCGCGAACCGCCACGTAAACATCTTCGTCCAACCCCTCGGGCACAAGCCAGCGGAAATCCGGTCCGCGCAATCCGTTGAGAAAATCCGGCCGAGCGGCAGACTTGTTTCCATCGAACACCGTTCTCGGAGAGCGCCAAGCATGTTGGCAGTGTGACATCTTACCGGAATGGCCCAGCCACCCTTTGAGTTCCGTTTCGCCGCAAACGAAGCCAGCCAGCACATCCGGCAGCGCCGCAATCCCCGCGCGGGCGAAATCGCGCATCACTGCCTTGCGCTCGAACAGGTCCAGCGCCTTGTCGGCAGCCGCCTTGATCGGTTGAGCGCCGCCGATCAGCAGCCAGTCGTGCGTTCCCGCGCTCCACACCTGCACATGCGGAAACACAACCGCAAACTCTTCAGCAATCGCCGCGAACCTTTGTTCAGAAAGCAACCGCATGTCCAGATGCAACGCGGTTATTCCGCCAACGCTCAGTGACTTCAGGCATTTTTTGAACAAGCCCCGGCTGTAGGCGCGCCGCGTGCCCCGCATCCACGCTGGCTCATTCGCCAGAAAAACCAAGTCATACCGGCCTATGGCGTTCAGCCTGGCTCGCGGCCATTTTATACCCGACAGCCCTTCCGCGCCGCCGCCAATCTGCTCCTCTGCCGCCAAGAAGGCTTTTAGCACGTCTGGATCCGCGCCGCCGCAGGCCACGCTGGCTGCCCCGGCCCGCACGGCGAACGGCATATATAGCCCCGCCTCCGGCCCGAAATAAGCCACCTTGCCAGCCTCTGGCCGCAACAGCAGCGGTATGTACCCGGTCAGAACCCGGGCCGTATGGAAGCGGTTGCCGAAAAGCAGCGGGCGTCCGTCCAATGTGAACACAAACTGGTAGTCGCGGTCTTCGTAGGCGGCAATCCCGTGGTGACGCGACCTGTGCGCGAAAACCGGCTTGCCGCTGGCGAACCCGCTGTCGCGATAAACCAGCCTCGAGAAAACATTCTCGTGCAGCAAATGTTTCGTATGCCCAGTACGGCCTGACACCAGAACCCCCGCCGCCAACGGCACCACCGCCAGCAAGGCCCATCCGCGACAGCCGACCGCCAGAACAGCCAATATGCCGAACCACCATACCGCCAGTCGCAATACACCTTCGGCGCCAACCGCCGGAACCAGAAATTTAAAAGCCAGGCCGTAGCCGAACACGGCCGGCACAAAGCCTAGCAGCAACACCAATGTTAACCCCTGCCCCCGTGCCCCGGAATTACGTTTGACCGGCTCCGGCAACGCCGCGAGAATTGCAGCCCCCGCCAACACGGCGTGCGGCAGGCAAAATAATGCGGCGGTCTTGGCGAGCGACGCCAGATACTGCGGGAAAGTGCGGGACAGATCGCCTAAGATACGGTGCCACCCTTCTGCCACGCCGACCGACAGACCTTGCTGGACAACCGCCACCAGCCCCATAAACACAAACAGCACCCCCAGCGCAGCCCCTGCCGCCTGCCGACGCCGCCAGACAGCTGCGGCGAGAAGCAGGCCGAGCGCAAGCCCGGCCGCGACCATGAGCGCGCAGATAGCCACCGAGTACACCGTGCGGCCTGCCAGAGCGTCTAGAACGCTCAAAGAGTTCGCCAACAATACTCCGCACATCAACCCGGCCGCCGCGCATGCAGCAACCCTAACCTGATCCTGGTCAATAAAATTGCTCATATAGATAACGATGGATTCACGGTGCTAAAAAATACTTCTGGAGTTTGTAACTGGAATTTGACTTTTAGAGACTGCCAGAGGCTTACTTCGCCCGCATTGTTTGTAAAAATGGCACATGCAAGGCGTATGTTTTAACACACTCTCCGGGCTTGACCAAGCGCAATCTCGACATTATGCCTTCCCAAACAACTCTTGCCCAATAACACAGTTTTTGAGATAGTATCCCCTATTCTCTGTTCAGGAACATCATGGGCATGGTGTCTGGCGGGAACGCTTAACACGGGCTGCCACTAAAGGCCCCAAAGAAGGACGGAAATTTTTGTTATGAGTTTAACATCCTCGTCAAAAGTCCGGAATTTCGCGATTTTCGGACACAGCGGAAGCGGAAAGACCACCCTAACCGATGCTGTAGCCTTCAAGCTGGGCCTGAATGACCGCATGGGTCTGGTCACAAACGGCTCCAGCGTGTCGGACACCACCGACGAAGAGAAGAACCGTAAAATAACCATTTTCGCCAGCAGCTTCACCGCGAATCATAAGCTTGGCAATGATGAATTTGAAATGGTTTTTACAGACACCCCCGGTTTTATGGATTTCTACGGCCAGATGCTCGGCGCGGCCGAAGCAGTTGACTTCGCCCTGATCACAGTCGACGCCACATCCGGCGTGCGAGTCGGCACCCGTCGCGCCTGGAGCTTGTGCAAGG
>JAQVQN010000287.1 GCA_028701555.1 Kiritimatiellia bacterium
GTGGGCCTGGACGAGCGCGACCACATGAATCACTCGCTGGCCGAGATCGAGCGACGCAAGGTCGAACGGGTTTAACACGCGAACGATGTCAGGCTGTCGGGAATGAAAGCCGTTGGGTGAGGTTCAGTTTCAATTAAACAGAATCGCACCCTCATTCTCTGTAGGCTGTGCTTTACGCAAAACCGATATTTATTTTGCGCAAAAGGGGGTGGTTTTATAGAAAAGGGGGGTGGTAAGGTAACGATATTGACATGAGGCGAAACCTTTCGCGGAGATTATTTGGGAAAGGCAGAAAGATGAAAAAGCGTGGCGGAAGTGCGGTGCGGTGGGTGTGTGCATGGGCTGTGTCGGGTGCGATCGCGGCGCAGGCAGCGACCGGTGTGTGGTCGAACGTCTCGGGCGGCTATTGGGCAGACAGCGCCAACTGGCAGGACGGCGTGGTGCCGTCGTCGGCGGGTTCCGAACCCGCTGGCGGAGATGTCGCGGACTTCACGGCTCTGGCCTCTGGTGAGACTGTGACGCTCACCAACGCCACGTCCTTTGGCGCCCTGCGGTTCACAGGCCTCGCGGATGATGTCTGGACGATAACCGGATCCAGCATGGGCAGCGCGAACGCGCCGGATTTTCTGACGGAGCGCTACGGCGAGATCCGAGTGGACGAAGGCGAATTGAATCTGGCGTCGCCGATTTCCAATGGTGGTTACGGGGTCGCCAAGACCGGAAACGGTAGCGGCTGAATTGAAAAGGTCACGAACTTTTTCACATCGTTAACTTGCCATTATCAAAGAGTTATGCCACATTGCTCTCGAATCTTTGGGACAGTACTGATCTAAATCGTAAATGTGATTTGTTTTTGCGATATTTTGGGTGTTTGGCTTAAACTTCGCTTGCTTCTTCTTACTGTATACGCAAATGCAGTTGTCTTTGGCAAATTGTTCAAGGTACTTTCTCCAAACGAAATGCGACGCCTTTGTTTCATGTTTTGCCATAAGTTATGGTCTCTCTAGCCCTTGCAATCCCTTCGTCACCACTGTGTCATACAGGCCATAGTGCGTCAGCCCTGCGTGACTCTCGATGCCCGTATAACGCAGCGAAGCATCCTCATAACGCCGGAATGCGAATACGGCCTGGTTCATCTGTTCCGTGTTAAACACCCTGAGGTTCACAAGCAGGTGAAAATCCTTCACCGTCAGACCAGTGACAGTCTCGAACAGTCCTGGCTCGATCTTGGTGATCACGTCTTGCAGCGTGTTCTCGCGGAAATCGGTCAGATACATGAACGCCGGGATACGCGTGGCGAACTTGATGAGTTTTTCCTGCACCATCTTCCGCTTGGACTTGAATTCTTTTTCCTCTTCGGTGAGTTGCTTCTGCTCCTTCTTCGACAGGTCTTTTTCTTTCGCCTTGTTCTTCAGCCCTTTTACCACCTCGCTCTTGTTAATGATGGTTTCAAGGATGTTGTCACCCAGTGAGCGCCAGCCCTCAATGCGCTCCATGGCGGCCATAGCCTCGGGGTTGTCGAGGATGCGGCGCAGGGTGTCGTTGTCCACGTTCACCAGCAGCGCGCTCTCCCACTTGCGGGCGAGGAGCGTGGCCGAGGTGCCTGACATCGCGATGTCGAGGATGCCGCCCGCGTCAATCTGCGTCATGTTCGCGCCGTCGTAGGCCAGCACCGGCAGGAACGACACGAGGTCTTTGACGGCGTTCTCCGGGTTCGGCTCGCTGGGCGAAAGGCCGATTCCATACTCGGAAAGCTGCCGCAGCGCGCGCGTCGGCGCGAAATCGAATACGAAGCAGATGGGCTTGAGGATTTCCTCCTCGTTCGGGTCGTTGCCGTTGGGGTTTTTGATAGACCACGGCGATTGCACGCGAAACGCCGACTGGAAATAGGTCTCGGGCGACTTCAGATTGCGTAACATCAGGATGGACGACCATTGCGGTACGGTTACGCCCGTCGTTAGTTTGCCACATGACAACGTGATTGTCTTGTTGTCGAAGCCGCTGCCGATGGCTTTACGAACTGGCGGCAGCGCGTCCAACCCGATGCCGGCCGTTGCGCCAGCGGCGACGACCACATCATAGTCATGCCAGAAGACGTTTTGCTTCTCGGCCAGCAGATTCGCCATGGCGTGACAGGCGGCGACGTTGGGCAAAAACCAGAACGAGTGTTGGAGATAGGGCAACAGGCGCACATCGGAATACGGAAATGGCGGGCGCGTGCCAGCCTTCAGAAACTCGGTCGCCTTGGGCGCATACCCGCCGCGGATGATGTCCAGCCACTTCTGCACGTCGCTCTTGTGCTTGAATTGTGCCAGCACGCCTGTGCCCGTGGCCTCGAAAAAGGCGTTGAGATCAAACTCATCAAACTCCCCGGCGCTCGCAATCGCCACCAACTCGTCGGGCATCTGATAGGTGAGCAGCCGCATCTGCGGCAGCGCGCCGTAAGGATTCCACTTGCCTGGATTCCGAGCGGCGAACTCTTCCTTGGCGCGTTGCTCGTCGGTGTAGGTCCAGTTAAAAATCTGTTCCTCGATGAACTCACCGGTGGCCAACGCCTTGAACGGCGTGCCGGAAAGATACAGGTAAGCCTTGGTGGTGATGGGCAGGAACTCAGTCTCTTTTTCGGATAGAACCGAGAGGTCTTCGTTTACGCCTTCCAGGCCGGCGGCGTATTCGAGCTTGGTCTCCTTTTTGGCGACAGCCTCTTCTTCCCCCTCAAACAGTTCCTTGGCGGTCTCGCGCCATGCGCCGAAGTGATACTCGTAGAAGATGACCAGGTCCCATTTCACCTGGTGCAGCCATTCGTTCTTGGCTTTGATGTTTCCGGCGTCGTCGCGGCCCAGCAGATCCTGGAATGAACCGAAATAGACGAGCGGCTTCTTGGCAGAGACCTTCGTCGGATCGCTGCCTGAATGGCGCGACTGATATTGCCAGCCGTCGAAATCAACGTGCGATTCGAGGTCCGTCTGCCACGCGTCCTCCACGGCGGGCTTGAAGGTGACCACGAGCACGCGCTTCGCCCCGAGTTTCCGGGCAAGCTGATAGGCAGTGAACGTCTTGCCGAAACGCATCTTCGCGTTCCACAAGAAGCGCGGGACGGCGTGCATGTCCTCCTGCCAGACGGAGTGGAAATAGGCGTGGGTCTTGTCCACGGCGGCGCGCTGTTCGCTACGCATGGGGAAATCTTGGTCGCGTGTGCCCGTGATTTTCTGCCCCGTGCGAAGCGAAATGAGTACTGCCTTGAGTTCCTTGACGGTGCAGCGCATCCATTCAAGTTCGGGATTCGCGCAACCTTTCCGGACGAGGGCGGCGCGCACATCGTAATCGGTGAACGACGCGCCGTCGTCGCGCTCAGCTGCTTCATCCAGCACGATAGTGTAGTTCTTGATATTAGCGGTCTTGAGCTGCTCGGCGACGCGCTGCTTCACGTCGCGCGTGGTCTGCCCCACCTTGAGCAGTCCCGCGTGCGCCTGGTCGTCAATTGAGTAGGCGTAAATGCGCGGACGTGCCTCCGGCTTCGGGTTCAGGATTTCTTCGATGGTCTTACTCATCGTTCTCGTTCTCGCCCATTGGACGAATCATGCTGTTGATGAACTCAATCTCGTTCTTTGTGATGCCATATTTTTTGTAGAGCATCTCGTCGGTCCATTCGCGATCCATCGGAAGGTCTGGCACAAATTGGAAACGCTCGTTGTAAATATCTTGAGTGTTCTTGCGAAGCGAGACAAGGAAGCGGACAAAGCGAGTCCGCAACAAACCGGCGAACCGCTTTGCCTCAGTCTCCTTTTTGAAGCGGTTAATAACAAGGTAGGTTTCCGTGCAGGCAGTCCCCGGTTTAGCAATAATCGGGTGGTTGAATATCTGGTGTGGAAAGCCGTCTCCTGCACCGTAAGCACGACCGATCAACAC
>JAQVQN010000288.1 GCA_028701555.1 Kiritimatiellia bacterium
TAGGTCTGCCGCTTCTTGTCTTCCATCTGCATTTCGCCGAAGCGGTCGCCGATGCGCCGCACCTGATCACCGGCCTCGCGAGCCAAACTGTCGTTCGCCGAAAACCGCTCTGAAAGATGCGCAACGACTGTCTCGGCCATCAACATGGCTTCCGCATCTTTGATGGCCAGCTCCATGTAGCTGATTGCAAGGTCACCCAGCGCCGGCACCGATTCTGGTGTCTCGGGGAACTGGTTCAAGACCAACATGTATTTCTCGGCCGATTCCTTGAACCTGTTGAGGCTGAACTCAAGACGGGCGCCGGAGAACTGCATCTGGCGCACCTTGGCCATCTGCTCGGCTGTTACCGGTGTCCGCAGATCCGCGTTGTACCGATCCTTGATCAGCTTACGGATCGTTTCCGAGCGCTCGCCGGCCTCGGCCGCCCACTGGCTCTCAGGGAAGCGGATGAAGACATTGATGAAATGATTGAAGGCCCCATTGCCTTTGCGCTGCTTAGTCTGCGGATCACGCTCGCCCAGCAACAGGTCTTTAATGCGCTCTTCGTTGGGATTGTCCTTCTTGGCCTCCCCAACCGCCTCGTCCATCAGCAACACAGCCAGCAGGTAACGGCACTGGGGCATCGGACTCATCCTCAGCATGCCTTGGGTGCCATCGGAATCCTGCTCGCGCAATGCGTCGTGGATGATGCGCAGTTGCTGCATGTAGTTCTCGACCAGTTCCTGCGCACCTTTAACGTCTTCACGCAACAGAAAAATGTGGGCTTTCATGACGATCGCCTTGCCGAACCATACGTCCTGCTTCCACAGCAGTTTGTCGATCAGTCCCTCCGCCTCCTTGAGCAGCGCGGCCTTCTCTTCCTTCTTGGCGATATCCGGCGCCAGTTTAAGCATCAACTCCGCCATGTCCGCCTGCACGTTCCTTTCAACATCCTCTTCCAGCGGCACTTTGAAGAGTCGGCGGTAAGCCTCCAGCCCCTCACGATCCTTACCCAAATACAAAAGCATCTGCGCATACTTGTAGGCCGCGTCACGATAAAAGGTCACCAGGCTAGGCCCGGGTTTGTCGACTTTCTTAAAGAAACCGAGGTAAAGCTTGTCCGCTTCACCGTAACGGCCGAAAGCATAGTAGGAATCCGCCATCGCCAGATTCAACGCCCAGTACTCGGCGCTGTTTTTGTCCGGCATCGCGTCAACTACCTTTTGGACATCATCGAACTTTCCCTGCCAAAGCAAACCCTGTATTTCACGCACCTTAAGCTGCGGGCCCGCTTCCGGGAAACGCTTTTTTGCCTCGGCGATAACCTCTTCCGCGATATCAGGCATGCGCAACTGCTGCAAAAGCTCGATGTATTTCAACTCTTCACGTAACTCTCTGTCCGTTTCAGAGGGGCCTTGCGCAAGCACACCGCATAACGGCAAGCACAAAACCAGCAGCAACACCAGCCCGCGAACCACTAAAATGTTGAAGCCCTTGTCATTCATAGTGAGTTCTTTTATACGGCAAGTTGGCCGTAAGGTCAATTTCAAAGAGCACACGGACGCAAAAAACGCATACGCATTAACGCAGGGCTTATATGTAACGCAAAAAAGACCCCCAGAAACACCAATCTTCTAAAAAAAACACCTTTTACTAACTTTGTTGTTGCAGAACACCCCCCTTTTGATTTAACTTTCACCCTATGTGTGAACCGTGTCAAAAGTAAACGTTGAGGTAGTCACAATGGCTAAAGTGCTGCGTGTGTTGGTTTTCATTATTTTGGCTTTGAGCGTGGTCTCTCTGTTTTTCGCCATTAAATTGTTCGAGAAACGTGAGCTGCTCACAAAACGTAACAGCTTGATGGAAGAGACGTTCATCAAACTGTCCAAAACACTAGAGGCTTCCGATGCGGCGGAGGTCGCCGCTCCGGTGGTGCAAAAAGACATCTCGGAAGTCACGGATCGCGAACTGGCCAACCCCGAGCGTGATTCAGTGCTAGCCTCATACCCCATCCGGCTGGAACAGCAGAATCTGCCGACCTTGGATTTCGGCAGCACGGACAAACGCATGCAACTGCGTAGTTATTTCGTGGTGGACGCCGAAGGCAAGTATGTCTTGGACCCCGTGGATAACAAGCCCGACACTAAGGGCCCGGGCTCTATGCAGGAACTTATGGATCAGTTGTTCGAACGCGCCAAAACCCAGCAGGCCGTGCTTAACACCACCCGCGGGGAACTGTCCAAAATGCGCGAGCAGTTTTCTTCTTCAATTGATGAGATCAATAAGCTGAAGATCGACGGCCGGACCACCAAGGTGGAACTCAAGGGCGAAAAAGAGAAGGTCGTCACCCTGACCGAAGAGAAAACCGAGCTGGAAGGGCGCGTGACGCGTTTGACCGCAGAAAAACGCGAACTGGCTGCCGAACTTGCTGACTCCAAAAATGAAGTCGAAAAACTCAACGAGGATTTGGTGACCATCCAAGAAGACCTGGCTAAAGTGCGCCAGGCCTTCGAGGAAATGAAAGAACGTTATGTCGGCAAACGCACACCCGCAGCCGGACAGCAGGATGCCGTGGCAGTCACAGCTCTATCCGCAGGCGACAAAGGCCAGATCATAGAGGCTAATGACGAGCTGAAGTTCGTCATCATCAATTTCTCCGATGAAACCATGTCCGAGATGCTAGGCGAAGAACGCCAGAACCAGTTGCCTCAGCTCGAGATGAATATCCGCCGCCCCGGCAGGCAGAGTGCCGCCGGAGAGTTCGTGACACGGATTAAACTGCGTCAAGCCGTACGCGGGAAAAACCTAGTGGTCGCCGACATCCTCAATGATTGGCAACAGGCTCCCGTGGAGAAAGGTGATGTGGTTTTCTTCTAAACCGCTGACCGCGACACTCGCTCTTGTCGCCTTGGTGGCTCTGCTCATGGCGACAGGATGCATGCACGACAGCCCTGCTGAAACCGACATGCCTTGGTCGGCGCCTGCTTCCTGGGAGGGTACAATCCCCCTGCCGGGAAGTTATATGGATCGCTATCAGTAACCCTAATGCGGGCATAGCCCGCAACCCAAGGGTCAGGGGGCGGGGTGCGCAGGTCTGCGGGCTTGCGCACGGATTCTTCCCGGCACGTTTCTATATCGGTGTTTCTCCGCGTGTATCCGTGGTCAATTGCGGCTTATAGATTGAACGCAACTACGTGGTTTGCTTTTGCATGCGCTTGAGCTTGCCGGCCACAGACAATTTCTGCATCGGGCTCATCTTGTCCACCAACAATACACCGTTCAAATGATCGACCTCGTGCTGGATCGCCCTGGCCAGCAAACCGCGCGCCGACACCTTATGGCGCACACCGTCCAAGTCGGTATACGACACTGTTACCTTGTCGGCCCGCGTGATCTGCGCACTTATCTCCGGAAAACTTAAGCACCCTTCCTCGTTGCGTTGCGTGCCCTCCCATGACATAATCTCGGGGTTTACCATCGTCAAGGGCATCGCCACCGCGGCATTCTCTTCACGGCACTCGTCCTTCTCGGCATCCGGCGGCACATCTATCACACACAGGCTCTCCGTGCGCCCAACCTGCTCCGCCGCCAAGCCCACACCCCTCGCCGCGTACATGCTCTCCAGCATGTCGCGCACGAGCGCACGTATCGCGTCGGTTATCTCTGCGACCGGCACAGCCTTTTCCCGTAAAACTTCATTCCCGAAAATCACAACTGGTAACAACACCCGCAAACCTCCACACAACTTAAACCCGGACACAAACTCTATCAACCGTAAATCGGCCCGAACAGTCGGCACGCGCGATAGTCAGCACCGATCGGCTCGTCAACCCCCAGAAGCCCCCACACGTGCGGACGGAAAGCGCTCTCAGCGGGCACATTGGACATCGCCACCGGTATCCGCAGCATCGCCGCCAACGTGGTC
>JAQVQN010000289.1 GCA_028701555.1 Kiritimatiellia bacterium
AGGAGCCGCTGTTCGACGACAAGACCGCGATAGCAGCCAAGGAGAAGCAATTGATCGCCGAGGCCGCGCTCAAGCTGATACGGCCGCGCGACATGGTTTACCTTGATGGAGGCAGCACGATTCTGGCGTTGGCGCGGCTGTTGACATCCTACATGCAGCTCACGGTGGTCACGAATTCTTTGCGTGTCGCGCAGGTTTTCAGCGGCGGAGGTCCGCGCATGATCCTGACCGGGGGTGAATGCAGGCTGTTGAGCCAGACTTTTGTGGGTCCTCTGACCCGCCCCGTGCTGGATAAGATGCACGTCGACACTGCGTTTCTGGGCACGATTGGAGTATCGGCTGAACACGGCATGACCACGACTGAGCCTTCCGAGGCGTTCACCAAGGAGATCGCCATGGAACGCGCGACGCGCAGAATCCTTCTGGCCGACAGCTCCAAGTTCGGTAAGACCAGTTTTGTCAATTTCGGCGACATCCGGCAGATCAACACATTGATTTCGGACAAGCGCATGCCGATGGCACAGCGCAGGGCTTTTCAGCGTATGGGAGTGGAACTGACTTTGGTTTAAACGGCAGTCTAGAATTGTAGAAAAAAGAAAAGGAGCGAAAGAAATGGCGAACAACAACTATCTGAGCACACTGGCACCGGGGTTCAAGCCCAAGGTTTATAATCTCGGCAAGATACCAGCCTATCAGTATAAGGGCAGCCTCGGCCAGGAACTGGAGGCAGGGAACATCACCGCGCAGCAGGCTGTGGCGGTGCTGGAGGACATGCTGACGATCCGTGAGTTCGAGGAGATGATCGTGAAGCTGCGCACCGGCGCGTACGAGTCATGCAAAGGCTACGAGTACAGGGGTCCCACGCATGTCTCCATCGGGCAGGAGGCCACGGCGGTCGGCTGCTGCGCGGCCATGGCGTACGATGACTTTATAACCTCGACCCACCGTGGCCACGGCGATTCGCTGGCCAAGGGCTGCGTGGCGATCCGCGGGATGAGCGTTGAAGAGTTGAAAGCGCGCATTCCTGCCTGCACGGCTGACAAGAAAAAGGATTTGATGGAGGTGGCGCTGGAAGATCACGTCTACCGGGCCATCGCCGAACTGTTTGGCAAGGAGGACGGTTATTGCAAGGGGCGCGGCGGCGGCATGCACATAGCAGATTTCAAAGCCGGTCATCTTGGTGCCAACGCGATCGTCGGCGGCGGCGTGCCGATAGCCACCGGCTCGGCGGTCAGCTCGCGCTATTTCCAGAACGGCAAGGTCACCTGCTGCTTTGCCGGCGACGGCGCCTACGCCAACGGCGTGGTGTTGGAATCGCTGAACTTCGCCGCCATGGGGCAGTTCACCGACAAGGAGTACACCAAACGTCCGTACGGTCTGCCGATCGTCTACGCCATCATCAACAACCACTACGGGTTTACGGGCCGCGTTGACGGCGAGGTTTCGGGAACACAGTGCGTGGCGCGCCGCGCCGCGGGTTTTGCCGATAACAACATGTGCGCCGAGGTTGTAAACGGCATGGACGTGCTGGCCTGCATGGACGCCATGCGCCGTGCCGCCGAAATATGCCGCAAGGGCGAGGGGCCGGTTTTGGTCGAGTTCGACACTTACCGTAACTACGGGCATTCCTTGGGAGATCCGCGCTTCGAATACCGCACCCGCGAGGAGGAGGCCGAGTGGAAGAAGCTTGATCCCATCGCCAACCTTGAACGGCAGCTTTTGGAGAACGGCTGCATCACAACCAAGAAGCTGGAGGCTTTGAAGGAGAAGGTGGCGGACCGCAACGCGCGTATGGCAGCCAAGGCCGCTTGGTCAAAAGATCCTGCCCCGGCTGATGTGATCAAATACATGTACGCCGACACTCGGGTCGAAGTTGTGCCCGAGAAATTCGCCGCAGTCAAGGCCGAAGGCGAGCTGCCGGTAATCAAGCGTTCAGAGGACGGCCAGATCACCTACAAAGACGCCCTTAAAGAGGCGATGATCGAAGAGATGCTGCGCGACAGCCGTGTGGTGCAGTGGGGTGAGGACATCGCGGAGTACGGCGGCGCTTTCAAGGTGACCAAAGGCCTGATCGATGCTTTCGGACGCGAGCGTGTATTCAACGCGCCGATTTCCGAGGCCTGCATCTGCGGCACGGCGGTGGGCGCGGCCATGACCGGTCTGCGACCGGTGGTGGAGCTGATGTACATGGACTTCGGTCTGATGGCTTCCGACCAGATCTCCAACCAGGCCGCCAAATGGCACTACATGTCCGGCGCTAACATCGAGGTTCCGCTGGTATATCGCGCTTCCGTCGGCGGCGGCAAAGGTTACGGCGGCCAGCACTCGCAGACGCTGGAGTCGATGTTCGCGCACATCCCTGGGCTCTACGTGGTGTATCCGGCCACGCCCGCCGATGCCAAGGGCATGCTCAAGAGCGCGATACGCGACAACAACCCGGTAATGTTCGTAGAGTCGCAGATAATGTACAACTTCAAGGGCGTTGTGCCGCAGGAAGAGTACCTGATACCGCTGGGCAAGGCTGACATCAAGCGCGCCGGCGACCAGGTGACGATCGTCACCTGGGGCCCGATGCTGTACGAGGCGCTCAAGGCTGCGGATATGCTGGCGGAGCAGGGCGTGTCGACTGAGGTGGTGGACATCCGTTCGCTGGTGCCGCTGGACATGGAGACGATTCTGGCTTCGGTGCGCAAGACCGGGCGCTGCGTGGTGGCGAGCCATGCCGTCGGCATCGGCAGCTTCACGGGCGAGATCGCCTCACGCATCATGGCCGAGGCCTTTGACTACCTAGACGCGCCGGTGCTGCGCGTGGGAGCCAAAGACGGCATCGCGCCGCAGGCCTACACGCTAGAAGACGCCTTTCTGCCGCATGACCGCGATCTGGTGGCGGCGGTTCGGCAGTTGCTGTAAGCGAATTGCGGGCTCTGCCGGTAACAGAAACTTTCATAGTTGAAAGCGTGTTATCTGCTTTGCCGGTGAGGCGGACCGAGAACGTATTTCAAAGCCGGAGCCACGAATGGATCCGGCTCGATCAAATATTTTAATTTTGCGGGGACGCACCGTAGTAGAAGCGGCGTCCCCGCCGCTTTGTCCGGCATTTCACGCGAAGAGAACGCCGCGTCTGCGTATCAAATCATACTTTTCCATGAGATGAGAATTGGCGCCAGCAGAAGGTTATTGGCGTTATCGTGCCTGCTGTGATATAGTTTTTAGTTCTTTTTAAGGGTACTGGCCGTATTTTTTTAACGGGCCTGCAAATCATGAAGATAATCGGTTTAAATAATTACTTGGCCGTGCTTGACGCGGCCAGAAAACCATGGCATGGCAAGTACTATGCTTTATATTCCAGCGTACTTGGCGGGGTAACGCTTGACCCTGTGCTGATGCAGGTGCCGATCGACGATCATCTGGTGCACCGCGGGGATGGCGTTTTCGACACCTTCAAGTGCGTTGGCAGGGCCGCGTACAATCTCGACGCGCATCTGCGCCGCCTGGTGCGTTCTGCGGAGGCGATCGGGCTGGCTTGGCCGGAGGGGCTGGATAACATACGTCAGTTGACTATAGAGACACTGTCGCATGCCGGCCAAGAGTGCTGCACTGGGCGTGTGATGGTGGCGCGCGGGCCAGGCAGTTTCGGCGTCAGCCCCTATGAGTCGCCTGTGCCGGCTTTGTACATAGTGGTTTACGCTGCTGGTACGCCGTTCATGGAGTCGCACCCCGGGGGTGCGCGTGTGAGGCGCAGCTTGGTGCCGGCCAAACCCGCGCATTTCGCGACGGTTAAGAACTGCAACTATCTGCCGAACGTGATGATGAAGCGCGAGTCCGTGGACTGGGGCGTTGATTTCGTGGTGGGTTTTGACGATAACGGCATGATGACCGAGGGCGC
>JAQVQN010000290.1 GCA_028701555.1 Kiritimatiellia bacterium
GGATGGCACCGCGAGCAGTTTTGCCGTGGACGGGCGGGGATTGGTCACGGCGATCCACCACGACGATGGCAGCCAGGCATTGCCGCAGGAAAGCAGCTACGAGTACGACGCCGCTGGCCGTTGTGTCTGTGCCGTGGATAGCTGGAGCGATGACGGCAGGCAATGTCACGAACGGCGGCGGAGCTACCGCTATGATGCGCTGGGACGGCTCTGCCGGGAAGAGTCCTGGTGCGAGGGCCTGGCCGCCTACTGTTATAGCCAGGAAAGCAGCTACGACGCAACGGGCAATCGCATCAGGGCTGTACACACCGATGAACGCGGCGCCATGACCGTCAGGGCCTTTGAGTACGACGCCAATGACCGCCTGCTTAAAGAAGAGGTGCAGAATGCTGCGGAAAGCTACCAGATCCTCTACAGCTGGGACGCCAATGGGTCGTTGCTCAGCCGCGTCGCCGGCGGAGCGTATCCCGATGAACGGCGCTACACTTGGGATGCCGAGAACCGGTTGGTCGCCGTGCATATCGACCAGCCCAATGCAGCTTCTGGGGCCGTGCACTGGTCGATCTTCTACGATTACGATGCTCGGGGCATGCTCTGCGGCTGCACCCGCGAACGGCGGCAGAACCAGCTAGTTGAGCGTAGTCGCTATCGCTTGGTGATGACGCCGCCCGAGCCGGACGGTATGCCGGTGTTGCTCGAATGCCAGTTGCTGGAGGGAATGGTGGACGAGTCGTTGCAGTCCTTTGTGCAGGGCGGGCGGCTACTGGCGCGCTACGGTGCTGATAGCGATGCCTGGCAATGCGCTGGTGACCGTTTGGGCACGGTGACCTGTGAGCGGTCCGGCGCTACGCGAGTCCGCCAGGGCTATGACGCGCGTGGCATGCCGCTGTTGCCCTCTCGGGAGACGCCCGGCCATGGCTTTGCGGGCGAATGGCAGGACCCCGTCACGGGCCTGGTCTATCTGCGCAGCCGTTTTTATGCGCCGGAGCTGGGGGCATTTATTTCTCGCGATGCCCATCCCGGCCAGCTCAGTCAGCCCATGAGTCTGCACAAGTACGCCTATTGCTTGAACGACCCGGTGAACCGCTGCGATCCCGGCGGTTGTTTTTCCATGCTCAGCTGTATGTCGGCCATGTGTACCCACATGAGTAGTGCCTGCAACACCTTCATTCGCTATCGCGTGCCGTTACAGATTGCGACCGAGTTGTCTTGGGGCGTCTTTTCCTTGTCTGATTTCATGACCCGTGAGGCGGAAAAGACCAACGCGACAGTCGTCGTGCATGGTGTCATGCCGCATTTTCCGGGCTACTCCAAGGACCTGACCGGCGGTCTTGAGGGCCGCATCGACAACCAGGACTACTACGAATTTCTCTGGTCGGGGTTCGCCATGGCCATCATACCGTGGCTACCCAACCCGCTCCAGCACGGCATTGCCAAGGCCAGCCTGCGCAGTTGCCTACTGGCGATTGAGCAGAAGGGCTACCGGCATCTGTCGCTGATCGGGCACAGCTGGGGCACGGTGTTGTCGCTGGATGCCCTTGAGCAGCGCGATGTGCCCATTCACACCTGGGTGACCATGGGATCGCCGCTGCCGAGAGTCACGCCGCGTTTTTCCTTTCGCAACTGGCTCAATGTCTTTTCTGCCTCTGATCCCGTCGTCTATCTGCAGATGCAGCCGTTCTTTCGCTTCTCCAGCGAGCCCATGGAGCCGCTTTTTGCGCAGGAAAGCCCGCCCGAACAGCACGGCGTTGGCAACCGGCCGCTGCTGGAAGCGCACAGCTGCTACTGGACGGATTACATGACCATCAAGCTGATCGCAAACCTCCTGAAAGCACAGTAGCCTGAGTGCTCCGCGGCTTGCCCAATTTTCTATCCGCAGACTAACGCAGATTGGTTTTTCCGCAGCTAACGCCGCACTGACCTTGCTCTATTGGCCGCATTGGCATGCGCATTAACGACTAAATTTTCAAAGGAGACCGGGCCGACTATGGAGAGAAGATTTTGCCGACACTGTCGGCAAAATTGATCTGCGAATATGGTCGGGGGTGGAGCGAACGCAATCTTGCTTGCATGATTCGCTTCGCTCGGGCGTTTCCTGAAGTGACGATTTTGCAGACACTGTGTGCAAAATTGATGTGGTATTGGCGGGGGCGGCACTGGGCCGATGATGTGTCATCAGTTCTTTGGCAATATGTCAGCCTGAGTAATCAGGCATCTGCTTCAACGCGACGAATGCGAGAAGCAGCCGAGGGTTGATGGCGTGTTTGCCGCTCGCGCGAAATTCCCACACTGCCATTCGGGGCCTTGTTCCCCTTGATTTGGCGGGCGAATATCGGGCACTGGCGGTCAGGTCATCGCTGGTGAGATTGTATGCCAGTAGGCCTGTGGACGTGATGGTGCCAAATGGCTTGCCGTCCAGGTCGGTGCTGGTGAACTCAGGGTGCAGCCATGCATGGACGTGGCGAAAAAAGCCAACGGTTTTTCCATTTGGATCAAGAAATTCCAGCGGAAAACTGGCCTTGAGCGCTATTTTGCAAGCAGGAGTTGGTACGTCGTCAAGATGCAACTGCAAGATATCGCGACTTGCAAGCCACAGCCCCAGCACGCGATGTTGATATTCGACGCTGCGGGTGATAGTGCCAACGAGTCTGCCGTCGGAGGAGTGGATCAGCCCACTGCGTGATCGCGTCCAGTACAATGGTAATGAGATGTCAATGTCCATAACGACATCAGCCATGGTCGTGATCAGGTCTGCATGTGTGGGTGGTCGGTGGGCAAAACGTAGCTGCAACAAGGGGGCGGCCAATGATGATGCTCAACCCCGTTGTTGGCAGCTGGCGCGAGTGTCGGTCTACAAAGTGAATATAGGGGGAATTACGCTTGAAATCACAGGACATGGTTGTGAAGTTGAAGCTGCGACCCAAGTCAAAGCAGTTATCGACAGCAAGCTGTTCTGATAGATATAGTTGCACGGTACAAAGTGGCGTGTAAAAACAAGCGATTACCACGGTGATTCAGATGACCGCCATGATTTTCGGAATAACAGCTTGTTGCATCAGTCGCCCTCGGTTGCAGGAAACAGGAAGCAGTTGCCACGGCATGGACACTGTAACCCGAGATACACGTTTCAGCAAGATGTCCATATGGTGCTTGAGCACCGACAGGCGACTGGATAATCCGCCAATGGCGGCCGGGCGTGGTCGTCCAGCCAGGCAAGATTCACGTGACTGCGACCAGCAGATTGTTGTGCGGCGCAAGCTGCACCCCGCCGTCTGAGAAATCAGGGTGAAGCAGGACGCATTCGGAACACACCTTTCTTAGTCGTATATCAAGCAACCCTTCACCAGAACGGGGGCAACCGTTTACTGCGGCGAAGGCCATGTGGAAAGACGCATCTTCCTCGATGGCGGCGTTGTTGATTTGACCAAAGAAGCAATAGGCGCAGATGACCCGCCCCGAGGCCATAGTCTCGGGCGACAATAGCTTGCAGCTGGACGGGGTCAAGGCAGTAGGCAGAAACTCGTCTGGGACGGTGTCAAGCTTTACTCATTGATACCAGCATTTACCACAGCCTTTGGGCTCGAATGCCAACGGAACGATGGTTAGCGGCAGGCTGGTCAAAATGGCGCAGGGACAGCAAGTAGCAATGGCTTCTATGAAACCCGCTGCCGCAAAGGTCGGCAGAAATCAAGATCGAATGGCTGGGCAGCGGTTGGCCGTGGGTTTCCTGCAAAATGTCTCCGGTGTTTTCCTCACCGGGGTGGTTACTGACCGATAACCGATTTTTTTTTCGCGTGACGCCTCAGTGTTTCTTGCGCTAGCAACGATATGTGTGTACACTGTTCGGTATTGAGTTCGATATATCAGATCATTGACAAGTCACAT
>JAQVQN010000291.1 GCA_028701555.1 Kiritimatiellia bacterium
ACCAGATAGGAGGCCGCAAGCGTTACGTCGCCGAAAGCCGGCGTTTTCAAAAACACGCGGCTCGGCGCGTTGCGCCCGTCGAGCACCAGCTCGCCGCCCGCCACACTGGCGCGCTTATCTTCCACATGCCACTGCTCCAAAGCTTTTGCGTCACGAAGATCGATCTCTAACCGCTGCTCCTCAGCCCCGCGCCCGACAACCGCAGACAAGCACAAGCAAGCCAAGCCACCCATTGCCAAATAAGCGTCCGACATTCTCTTTTTCATCGTCATACCTTTCTTTCCCTTTTCATGAAGTTTCATGTCTTTCATGGTTAAAACTGACTAGCGACAGGCGACCCGCGACAGGCGGCATCATAACCCTCGCCCCGACCTCAATGACCCACACACCACTAATCGCTAATCGCCAATCTCCAATCGCTAATCGCTAATCTCCAATCGCTAATCGCCAATCACCAATCGCTACTCGCTAATCGCCAATCTCCAATCATCCCCCTTCCTTCACTGCTGCGCACCCGTGTCAGACAGGATCGTGAGCCTGTTGGTAGTGCCGCTGAACACCGGGTTGTAGTGGATCTCGCCGAGCGTGACATCCCCCGTAAGCCAAATCACATTGGTCGCCAGCGACAGATCCGCGACCTCGCCCGGCCCCGGCAAGACGCCGCCCGCCCAGTCTGCGGTGTTGGTCCACAACCCGCCGTCCTTGTTCAAATACGTGCGGAAATGCGGCCAGCCCGGCGTCGGCGAGAGCCATTCGAAACCGGCTGCCGTTACCCGAAAACGCTTGGCACGGATGCTCGAGCCAGTGCCCTCTTCGTAGTAAACGATCAGGGTCGAGCCGTCCCTTAGCGTGGCCATGCTCGGATAGGCTCCGCCGACCGCGTCCACAACCACATTTGTGCTCCATGTCTGGCACTCGTCCAAGCTGTAGTGCAGACTGGTGTCGGGCAAACGGTGCGCCATGACAACGATGTCGCCCGGCACGCGGTGCAGATAGTGGCAATGCCCCGGGAAACCGAACAGCACGGCCGTGGACCACGTCAGACCTCCGTCACTGCTCCTCGACCAGCCGGAATGGTTCTGCCCGCGCAGCGCGGCAAACAGCGAGCCGTCCTTAAGCTCGGTCACATCGGTCTCGGCCTC
Organism: Kiritimatiellia bacterium; assembly: GCA_028701555.1. Taxonomy (GTDB): domain Bacteria; phylum Verrucomicrobiota; class Kiritimatiellia; order RFP12; family UBA1067; genus JAQVQN01. The sequence continues at coordinate 1,143 of JAQVQN010000291.1, forward strand.
ATACCGCAACCCGCCGTTGGGGATAATAATCGGATCGCTCCAGTCCGCGCCGTCGTTCTCGCTGATCGTCACCGCGCCCCAAGCGTCAGTGGTTGTCTGCGCGTAAAGCCCCAGCATCAGACGCCCGTCCGATAGTTCACGCACCGGCGATGAACAGTAGTAGCTGGCCGAGATCTGCTGCGGCACAGTGTCCCAGGTCACACCCCGATCAGAACTGGTCACCATAAAAGTGCCTAGCCCTACCCATGAGGTGCCGCCGGTCGGTTGCAGCGTGAAGAACGTGCAGATCAGCCGCCCGTCCTTGAGCTGGGTTATGGACGGGTCGCGGTCATCGTACGGGCCGTCGAACAGTGTCTGCGCGGCTGACCAGGTCTGGCCCTCGTCAGACGATAGGCAGTAACTGATGCGGCCGCCGTTCGGCAGTGACTCGGTCGGCAGCGAGACATGTCCGTAGCCTGCGTAGAAAGCCGCCATCAGACGACCATCTGCCAGACGGCACACGTCGGGAAAGGCCTCATACCCGCCCGCTCCCGCATCGGTACAGACATGTATCCAGTCCTGCTGGGCCTCCGCCCCGACCGCCGTCAGAACCAATGCGCCCATGACCGCCGCACGCGCCTTAAGCAAAAAACACTCTATTACTTTCATACCTTGTCCATCACTCGGCCGTTTTGTCATACAAATTCGATCTGTAATCGGTAGGGCGGTTTCCCCGAAACCGCCGCGCAATTCGGTAGGGCGGTTTCCCCGAAACCGCCGCGCAATTCGGTAGGGCGGTTTCCCCGAAACCGCCGCGGACGCCTCGGGGAGGCGTCCCTACCAATAACTTTGTTGAATGTTCGATGTTCAATGTTTAAAGTTGCGTTTTCGCTCGGAACCCCGGGCGACGGGCTTCCCTCTAATACTTTCCGTAGTTTTCAACCAGCTCCCGCAACCGCAAGATCCGCTCCAGCGGCGCGTCCGTGGGCACCTGGTCGCCTGCCGCCATCAGCAGCCGCGGTGAGGCCAGCCGCGTCTCCAGCCAGCGCTTGACCGCGTCGTCGAACGCGCTGTCGCTGCCGGTCGCGCCGAACACAGTGGCGGGAATGCCGCCCGACAAGATCAGATTTGGTCCGGCCTCCTCGCGCATCTGGGCGGGCGTGTGCGCGAACATCGGCGCGGGCGTGACCGCGTCCGCGCAGTCCACGCCGCACTCCGCCAGCCAGCCCAACACCCCACGGCTCTCGCCGTCCACATGCACCGCCAGCCATTTGCCGCGCTCGTGCAGCCGCCGGGCCACCTCCGTATAGTAGTCGCGCACGTAGCGGTCGAAAAACGCCTTGGTCTGCACGTTGCTGTCGTAGTTGTCGCTGATGATCAGCGTCTCGAACGGCCCGTCCAAGAGCGTGTCCAGTATGCGCAAGTTGCACTCGTTGACCGCGCGGATCAGCCGCCCCGTCTTTTCCGGCTCGTCCAGCACGGCATACACCGCCTCCTGCACATCCATGTAGCGGGCCATCAGATAGCCCGAGCCTGAATAGGGCAACTGGGCGTATGGAAAGGCCAAGCCGCCCAGCGCCTCCTGCCATGCGTGAAAGCGTTCCCAGCGCGGACGGGCGCTCAGACTCGCCATCAGCCGCTCGACAATCTGGAAATCATCCGGCGATTCCAGCAGGTATTTGCGTATGCCGTAGGAGTAGCTGTCGGGATTGAACACGCGCTCTTCTTGCAGTGTGCCCAACGGCGTGACAATCCTCGTGGTGAACACTCCCGCCTCTGTAAAGGCTTCCAGCCTGACCTCATGGTCTTCCGATTCAAGCCCGTAGAACGACCCCATCTCGCAGTAGGCCACTGCCCCAGCCTGACGGTGCAGCTCGACCAAACCCTGCTCAACACCGGCAAAACCCTTAAGGTCGAACGGTACATTGCGGTTCTTCTTGTACCAGTGCGACAGGTCGAGCATCAGCGGGACACGGTCCGGCCTCCGCCCCTGATAAACCGCACGCACGCGCTCTGCTTCAGTCACTCTCACTCCTTCTGCTCATGATTAAAAACTCTTCGTCTTCCCGCGCCAGCCGCGTTTGAACCCTTGAACCAGCGGCGCCAGCCGCGGTTGAACCTTTAAACCAGCGGCGCCAGCCGCGTTTGAACCCTTGAACCAGCGGCGCCAGCCGCGTTTGAACCCTTGAACCAGCGGCGCCAGCCGCGTTTGAACCTTTAAACCAGCGGCGCCAGCCGCGTTTGAACCCTTGAACCAGCGGCGCCAGCCTCACTTCAACAAAATCACCGTTCCCGGCGGCGGTGGCGGCAGCGGCGGCATGGGAGCAGGCGGCGGATCCGGCCACAGGATGTTGAACTGCACCAGCTCGTAGTGGCCGCACCCGGTGCTAGGCGTCTGGTTCGCGCCCCACAGCACCCGCTCCATAGTGTTAGAACTCTTCACGAGACCCGCCTGCAGCAATGCCCCGTCGCATTTCAGGCTGGCGGTGCCGCTCACCGGATCGTACTCCAGCTCATACAAGTGGTACCCGCTGCCGCCGGGTATGGTGTGGACGCTGCCGTTGGTGACCTGAACCTTCGCGTTGCCCGCGGCGTCGCTGCCGAAGCTTATGCTGTAGAGATTGGGGGCGGTCGCGATCTGGGCGGAGACGCTGCCGTCCACCGCGTCATTCGCGTTCACACCCCGCAGCCGCATCGTCAGGCGCCATCCATAGGCGTTGGCCGCAGCCACTTCCGCGTCCGACAGCAACGTCAGATAAT
>JAQVQN010000292.1 GCA_028701555.1 Kiritimatiellia bacterium
CTGTCGTTGTGGGGAGATGCCGGCTGGGGGCACATGGTGCGTGAGGACAAGTACAATGTCGGCAAGTTCCGGGACGCACTGGCAGACGGTTGCATGCAAATGCTTGAGACATGGCAACCGCAACCGCCGCCAATATGGCTGACCTGCATTCCATCGCTGACACACCCAGACCTCGTGCCTGACTTTGCCCGTCGTTTGGCGACGAGAATCGGCATTCCGTTTGTGTCTTGCCTGAAGAAGATTCGACAGAACGAAGAACAGAAGCACATGCATAACAGTTTCCAACAGGCGAAGAATCTGGACGGGGTGTTTGAGGTGGAACAAGCGAGCATGCCCAGCGGGCCGGTCCTGCTCATTGATGACATGGTTGATTCCCGGTGGACGTTCACCGTGGCGGCGGCACTCTTGCGGCAGTCGGGCTGCCCCGCCGTGTTTCCGCTGGCCTTGGCGCTGAACTCGCCGAGAACCGATTGAGGAGTGTGAACTATGACAACTGAACAGATTACTGAAAACGCGAAAGCGATTCTCCTGCTCTGCGGGCGGTTTGGTGCAGGCGACGACAACAGCCCACAACCGCTGAACATCAAGGAATACGACGATTTGGCGGCTTGGTTACTCAGTAAGAAATGGTGGCCAGCGGACCTCCTGAGCGAAGAGAACCAAGGCGCGTTGAGCGATGCCTTTGCGCCCGTGGAACCGGCACGCATGAAAGACCTGCTTGCACGCGGGGCAAGCATGGCAATCGCGATTGAAAAATGGTTCAACAAGGGGCTTTGGGTACTTTGTCGAAGCGATAAGGATTACCCGCAGAGGCTGAAGCAACATCTGAAACGTTTAGCCCCCCCGATTCTGTATGGCGCGGGAGACCGTGCCTTGCTTTCCAATGGCGGCTTGGCCGTTGTTGGCTCGCGCAACATCAACGGAGAAGCGGAGGAATTCGCGCGCGCCGTGGGGCGTAGCGCGGCGCGGTCCGGCATGCAGTTGATTTCCGGCTCGGCACGTGGAGTAGACGAGACGGCGATGCACGGCGCGTTCGAGGAAGGCGGTGCCGTAGTCGGAGTCATGGCTGACAGTCTCCTTCGCGCCGCTGTCTCAGGGAAATATCGTGAAGGGATTCGCAGTGGGCAGTTGACGCTGATCTCTCCCTACAATCCCGAGGCACGCTTCAATGTGGGTAACGCGATGGGGCGCAATAAGTGCATCTATGCGCTTGCCGAATACGCTGTTGTTGTGAGTTCTGATTACGAAACGGGCGGCACATGGGCCGGTGCCGAAGAGGAGCTGCGGCGCGAGTGCGGCCGTCCGGTGTTCGTTAGGACCGGCAGTGGTGTTCCGAGAGGCAACATCGAGTTGCTGCGTAAAGGGGCGAAACCCTTCCCGGCGGACGCACTCGCTGCGGGTCTCACGGACGCCCTGAACGCCGCAATCGCGTCGCGTACCGAGGCTCTGGCTGTGCCTTCAAAGGAGGAATCCGTTGCAGCTGATGAACCGCCGCCTATTGAGGTGACGCCAGCGCTATATCCGGAACCCTTCGTCGAGGCAGGCGCAAGCAGAATGGCTGTAAGCGAAGCGCCAGCCGTGTTGCCGTCCTCCGTATACGAAGCGGTGAAACCACTGATTCTGTACGCCTTGGATAAACCGCGGACGCTTGACGAACTGGTCAAGACGCTGAAGGTCCGAAAGACGCAACTGCAGGACTGGGTGAAACTGCTGATGAAGGAAGGCGTTGTCGAGGAACAAACCGTACGGAAGGCCAAGAAATTTTCTATCCGCAAGCCTGACGAAGAACTCAAGCTGAAGTAGATTACAATGTGACAAAGGGAATATCTTAACCGATCCGCCGGTTGTGAATTTCATGGCTTGCCAGCCGTAGTTTTGACGCGCCCGCCTTCGCGGATATACATCGACGGCGGGCAGCCTACGCTTTCCACTGTGCGGCAAGCGTAGGCTGGCGGAGAGGGAGGGATTTGAACCCTCGGTGCCCGTAAGAGCACACAGCATTTCCAGTGCTGCGCCTTAGACCACTCGGCCACCTCTCCTTAAAAGAAGACGCATTTTATAACGGTTTCAAGGGCGGAAAACAATCTCAAAGTGAAGTTAGTTTTCGGGCGAGTGTTTTATTGCCCTGCTTTCAACAGCGGGCGCAGGATGCGGTCAAAGGCTTGAGCCTGACGGTAGAAGCCGAGATCATTCGGGTGTGACGAATCGACGGTGGCTTCGTCGTCATCACCGAGCTGGGTGTCGCCGGGTATGTAATGCAACCCGGTTATGCCGTCGGCGACCATGGCGGTGTAGGCGGCCTTGAGCGCGGCGTGGCTGCCGTCGTTCCTGGCGGCTTTGCCGGGAATGATCCAGGAATTTCCGTATCTTCGGTCTTCGGCCAGCACGATCGGCACATCAGGCCGGGCCTTGCGCAACTGTTCGACCAGCGGGCGGGCCAGCACGGCGGTTTGTTCGCCGGGCAGGTTAGGGCAGCAGTCGATCACATAGACCGCGGGATCGAGTTCCGCCAGCAGCGCGGCGACCTCCGGCTCCATCCTGCCGTTGCCGGAGAACCCGAGGTTGATGACCGGACGGTTGTGCCAGCGCCCGAGGATGGCGGTGTAGGCCATGCCCGGCCGCGAGGCGCAGGCACCGTGCGTGATCGACGTGCCGTAGAAGACGACCGGCTTGGCGCGTTCGGCCGGATATGCCGGGGCACGTACGATCAGATGGCTGCCCGGCACGCCAATCTCAACAGAGGTCACACCGTTGTACAGGGGCAGGTAAAGCAGGTATTCGCGCGAGCCGGGCTTGATGCCCTCGACCAGTACGATTGTGTTGGTTTGGCCGGTCGGGCGGCCGTTCGCAACCCAGCGCCACACACCGCGAGAGTCGCGGGCATATAGGTCGAGCCCGCTCACACCGGTGGCGGGCATATGGGGCATGGCCAGATTGGCCTTGGTCAGCGCCCAACGCGCGTGTATCTTGGTGGCATCGGTGATGAAGCGCACGGCCATGCCGGCTGAGTCGCGGCTGAGATTCCAGACCGCATCTCGCACAACGCCTTTAGCTTTTTGCGGCAGCCGATCGTAAGGGCTGGCCACATCAGTCCATCCCTGGCCCTCGACCCCGAGTTGGCGGATGTCATGCCAGCGCACGCCGCCGGACTCGACAAACGCGATGTCTGCGGCAAATGACCGCAAAGCGAAAAAAGCCAGCAACGATAAAGTCATTTTTTTCATGGTCTTATCCTTATTTCACTGCATTTCAATCAGCGGGCAGAGACGCTTGTCCGCCGTAGCTTTAGCGAAGGAGAATCCCGCCGTACCCGGCAAGATCCTCCGCCTGTCAGGGCCGCGTTGGCGCGGCGCCACTCTTTCGTTGTCGCGGAAAGACACTGAAAGAAGCCGCATGTTACTTTTCACGGGGGCATAGTAGCAAAAACACAGCCGACAGCAAAGGGCGGCGGAGCGAACAATTGCGCGGATCAATCGGCATCAGCGCCTTTCAGAGTGCAGTGAAAAAGAAAAATAATTTCGTTGAAGTTGTTTGTTGGACAGTGTGATAACTTTTTGTTGCGAATGAGTTGCTAAATCTCACAGAACAGTAGAACCATGAAACACATGAAACTTCATGAAAGGTTTTTGGTTGCGGCTCGCGGGGACGCTCGCCCTCCAGCGGCACATGAAACTTCATGAAAGAGGAGGAGAATGGAATTTGATGATATGACGGGGGCGTACGTGGCGTTGTTCACGCCGTACACCAAGGACAACCGGGTCAATGAGGAGATGGCAGGGCGTCTGGTGGAGTATCAGCTCGCGGGCGGCGTTCGCGGACGAGCTTAGGGAGCAGGGAATCTTGGGAGAAGGGAAGAGTTAAGAGGTAATAA
>JAQVQN010000293.1 GCA_028701555.1 Kiritimatiellia bacterium
CCCCATGTTGTCGAAAAACTTGCTGTAAACCGGCCAGCGGCGGTATTTAGACCAGATTTCCTTGCCAACAGCTCCCGCACCCAAACCATCGACCGCGTCACGCAACAGAAACCGCGCACCCTTGAACACTACATAACTCAACCCCTCGTCCGGCACACGGCCTTCGTTGGCCGCCTCGGTCGTTGATGCGAACCAGCGCTCATCTATGCCGCCGCGGTTCAGCCCATAGGCGTACAGGTCTTCAGGATGCAGCTTGAGCCTGCGTCCGGGATGCAGGAACGAACGCGGCACCCAGTTCGGGGCCAGACGCAAAACGCCATTGCCCTGATTGACTGCGGCATCCGCCAGACCCTTGATACCGGTTTCAACCGTTTTAAGCTCTTTCACCGATTTCTCTTTCATCTGCAAACTCCCTCCACAGGCAGCCAAGATACGCAGCACCTTTAAATCCGGCACGCGCCCAAGGCCAATTAGTTACACATCAAACAAAATTATTGTCACAGTGTCGGTATTGTACGCATGTGTATGTGCGCTGTCTTGTATCATGCCTTTTAAAAAGTGTAAAAACTCCGCATGATTAGCTGTTTAGCTATAATTCAACTCATTGCCAAAACAAGCAGTTGAAGAGCAGCGGAATTCGTCACAGCTCCTCGCCGTGCAGGCGTTTCAGCAGCCACACTATTGTTTCACCTAGGTCGTGCATGTTTTCTGTGGCCTCGTTGTCATCTGCGACATCGCCTGGGTTAAGGCCGACGCCGAAATTCCAGTATGTTGACCCGGGAACGATCATCCGCGACATCAGGAACATGTGATTGATCGCGTCGAAAACATTGACCGCCCCGCCGCGACGATGCACGGCTACGGCCGCTCCAACCTTACGCGAGAACAGGTTGCCGTTTGCCACAGCCACAAGACCGGCTCGGTCGACCAATGCCTTCAGGTCAGATGTCATGCCAGCAAAATACGCAGGCGAGCCCATAATGATGCAGTCCGCCTCAATCATCTTCTCAATACACTCGTTCACTATATCCGAGTTTATCGCGCAACACCGGTCCTTGGACTTGAAACATTGGTAACAGGCCGTGCATCCCCTCAGCGTTTCACCGCCGATTTGCACCAGCTCAGTATCAATGCCGGCGCGCGCGATAGGAGACAGCACCTTGCGCAACAGCATCACGGTGTTGCCTTCTCGACTCGGACTTCCGTTAAACGCCACAACTTTCACCGCATACCTCCTGCTACTGTGTTAACACATCCATGCCCAGAAAAGGGTCATACGAAATATCTTTTACTATGGCATTTATTTCTTTGCCGGACAAGCCGCGCATAAAAACAGCTGTTTGATACACGCTGCAATCTTGCCATGCTGTGCCGCAAAGTTATATAATCGCCCCGCAACTGAGGAATATGACAATGATAAACTTCACATATCACAACCCTGTAAAAATTGTGTTTGGCAAAGGGACGATCCCCGAACTCAAGGATCTTGTTCCTTCCGGCCACAAGGTCATGCTGCTTTACGGCGGCGGCTCGATCAAACAAAACGGTGTTTACGATCAAATCCGCAACGCCTTGTCAGAGTTTGACGTGACCGAGTTCAGCGGCATCGAACCTAACCCGCGTTATGAGACCTGTATGCGCGCTGCGGCTCAGGCTAAGGAGCAGAAAGCGCAGTTCCTGCTGGCGGCTGGCGGCGGTTCCGTGATGGACGCTGCCAAGTTCATTGCGGTGGCGGCTTTGTATGATGAAGCTGTCGACCCTTGGGAAATCATGGAACACCGGAAGCCGGTAGCCGCTGCCTTGCCGATCGGCATGGTGGTTACACTCCCGGGCACCGGCTCGGAAATGAATTCCTTCTCTGTTATTTCACGCGAGTCCAGCGGCGAGAAGCTGGCCTTCGGCTCTCCGCACTGCTATCCCAAGTTTTCAATCCTCGATCCTGAAACAACCTTTTCCATCCCCATGCGGCAGGTCGAAAACGGCATTGTCGATACTTTCGCTCACGTGATGGAGCAATACATGTGTGCAGCCGGCAGCGCGCCTTTGACCGAAAGGCAAGCCGAAGCCTTGCTGCTCACCGTCATTGAGCAAGCCCCTAAATTACTTGCTAACCCTAAAGATTATGAGTTGCGCGCAAACCTGATGTGGTGCGCGACCATCGCCCTCAACGGTTCGCTAGGCTGCGGCGTGGAAACCGAAGACTGGTCGTCGCATATGCTGGGCCACGAGCTGACCGCGCGCTACGGACTGGATCACGCCCGCTCTTTGGCGGTCATGATGCCGGCCGTGCACCGCCATCAGCTCAAACGCAAGTTGCCGCGCCTGGTGCAGTGCGCCGCGCGTGTCTGGAACATCTCCGCCATCAATGATCTCGTGCGTGCCGATAAAGCAGTAGACCGCATGGAGGAGTTTTTCCGCCAGACCGGCATGTCTACCCGCCTGTATGAATACAAGATCGATGCCAACGAGGCCGCCGACATAACAGTCGAACGGCTTTCTAAACGCGGAGTTATGCTCGGTGAAAACGGCGATCTCGGGCCCAAAGAGATCCGCGAGATCTTCATGCTGGCCAAATGACCGGACTTGATTTCTTGCCGCACACGACAGACTAGCGAAACATTAATTTTTTATGACAGGAGAGTGGATGCCAGTTCAACTAGCCCCTAAAGATTTGCCGGTGCTTTTCCTCTCTCAGGTGGAACCGGATTGGGAGGCTGACGATACCGCGGCGGCTCTCGAGACCAACGCCCGAATGATTGACGCACTGCAACAGGCCGGGCATCCAGTGCAGACAGCCGAACTGCGCGACAGCGGACTTGACACTCTCCTTGACAACTATTCCGCCGACGATTTCGTCGTCTTCAATCAATGCGAGTCGCTGCCGGGCGTGCCACACAGTGAACATGCCGCCGTGCGGATAATTGAAGACTGCGGGTTCGCCTATACAGGCTCCGCACCGGAGGTTTTGGCACTTACCGAAGACAAGGCGGAAACTAAGAGTGTACTGGCTGCGCACAACATACCCACTCCAGCCTGGCAAGTATTTCATGAACCTGACGCCGCCGGCTGGAACGCTTATCCGGCCATTGTTAAAGCCGTCCGGGAACACTGCAGCATCAGCCTCAGCCCTGAATCGGTAGTGCTCAACCGCCAGGAAATGGAAACCCGGATCAAGCATATCCTGCAAAAATACCGCCAGCCGGCGTTGGTGGAAGATTTCATCGACGGACGCGAGTTCCATGTGCCGCTCTGGGGCAACGGCCATATCCAGATGCTACCTGTGGTCGAGATGGACTTTTCCGCCTTCCGCGACATCCACGACCGGCTCTGCACTTATGACTCAAAGTTCATCCCGGCCTCGCGACATTACAACGTCATCGAAACCCTCATTCCCGCCCCGCTGGCCCCAGCTCAACTGGCGGCGCTTGAGCGCGTCTGTCAAGACACCTACCGCGCCCTCGGCTGCCGCGACTACGCCCGCCTCGACGTGCGTATGCGCGATGGCGTTTTTTACGTGCTGGATGTCAACCCCAACGCTGACCTAGACAGCGAGGCCAGCATCGCCTGCGCCGCTGAACAAGCAGGGTTCCCCTATCCAGACATGCTGAAGCACCTAGTCAGCCTCGCAGCACGGCGCCATCACCTCTTCAGCCGCATTTGACAGCCTGTTCCTCGGCCCATGTAATCCGGGCCCCATGGAATCCGAAATTTTGTCAAAAAAATTCTGCTTACCGCCTTAAGAAGATTGACAAACAACGCATGATAAAGTAAATTTTCGCCCGTTTTGCCCCTCATAAGCAAAACACATCAACTTGTTCCGGCGTAGCGCAGTGGTAGCGCAGTTGGCTGTTAACCAATTGGTCGCAGG
>JAQVQN010000294.1 GCA_028701555.1 Kiritimatiellia bacterium
TTTACGAATATGCGGACAACAGGGGAGGAACGGTGCGCGTGCGGCTGGTCGGTACACTGCCGGTTCGCAGCGGGATTTTGCAGGGTGCATTGATCATCGACGAGAAACATTTTGCTGCCGCGTTCCCGGATTCGGGAGGTTACCGCATGTGGCCGTGCGGTTACGCGCCTTACCTGTTGCGTGAGGCGGCGCTAAAATCAGATGGCGGCATTTCAGGGCAGTCTGATCATGAGGTCATGAAACTGCGTAATCCCGAACCAGGTGTGCGTGTGGAGACGGTCGAAGAAAGGTTGCGGCTGTTGGGTTCTGTTGAAAGCGCGTATCTCGACATGTTTCTTGTGCTGGGCGGGCTGGGCGTGGTTTTGGGGGTGGCGGGCGTGGCTTTGGTGATTTTGCGCGGCGTGGAAGAGCGGCGCGGGGAAATGGCTTTATTGAGCGCTGTGGGGGTTTCCAAGCGGACGGTGGTTAGACTGCTGGCTGGTGAATACGGGATTTTGGTAGCAGGGGGGCTGGTGTCCGGGATTCTGCCGGCACTGGTGTCGATACAGCCTGCAGTACGTGCTCTACACGCTGATTTTCCGTGGCGGGCGATGACGGCGGTGATCGCAGGCATGCTTTTATGCGCGGCGTTAAGCGTGTGGGGTGCGGCTTTAGTTGCATCACGCAGGTTCGGGCCGGCAACTTTAAAGGAAGAGGTTTGATCGTCAGGCGGCGATGTGGTTTAATAACATAAGTTTTGGCTTATGAATTAAAGGATAAGTATATGGCAAGCAACACCTATGAGATGTCCGGTGCGATAAAGACGCTTTGCGAACCGATGACCTTTGCGAGCGGGTTTACGAAGCGAGAGTTTGTATTGACGATGGAGGATGATTATCCGCAGGACGTTAAATTCGCCTGTGTGAAAGACCGCATAGCGCTGCTCGACCGCTTGAACCCCGGCGACCGCGTTAAGGTTGGTTTCCGGATCAGGAGCCGTGAGTACAAAGAACGGTTCTATACCGATCTGGAGGCTTTCAGGATCGACAGCATGGATGGGGACGGCTCTTCGGTTTCGTATGATAATGTGGAGCCGCCGCTGGAGGATGACCCCACGCCGTTTTGATGGGTGCGGGGGTGTTCTGATGGCGGCAGAGGAAAAAACTCTTAAAGATCTGTTATCCCTTGGCGAGGGGTATCTATCGCGCCATGCGGTGCCTGACGCGCGTGTGGCTTGCGAACTGCTGGCGGCGTGTCTATTCAAATGCGGACGGATGGAGCTGTACAGATACGCTGATGATGTGCCATCAGAGCGGTTAACGGATGCGCTGCGGCGCGGGCTGCGGCGCGTGGCGGGCGGGGAGCCGGTGCAATATGTTTTGGGGCAGTGGGATTTCAGGCGCTTGACGCTTAAGGTTGACCGCCGGGCTTTGATACCGCGACCGGAGACCGAGCAGTTGGTAGATCTGGTCTTGAAATCACCGCAGGCCGTTAATAGCGAGAAACCGCTGGTGGTGGATGTGGGTACCGGCACCGGCTGTATCATCCTGAGTCTGGCGCAAGAGTTGGGCAAGGGCGTTTTTGTGGGGGTTGACAAGAGCGCTGAAGCACTGGCGCTAGCAAGAGAGAATGCGGTTTTAGCGGGGCTAGAAGAGCGAGTGCTTTTCGCTGAGAGTGACGGTTGCGGCGAATTTGATCCTGGCAGCGTTGATCTGCTGGTGTCAAACCCGCCTTACATACCGACGCGGGTGGTGGACGGTCTGGCGCGGCATATCCGCGAGCATGAGCCGCGTATGGCTTTGGACGGAGGGGCAGACGGTCTGGATGTGTACCGTGCGTTGTTATTGGATGCGGTGATGGTTTTGAAGACAGGCGGCGGAGTGTTCTTGGAGATCGGCGACGATCAGGGTTCTTCCATACGCGATCTGCTCGAAGAATACGGGTTCACGGGTATCGAGATCCACAAAGACCACGCAGGTCGCGACCGATTCGCCACAGGCATTCAGAGCGTTTAAGCGGAACCGCTACGCGGAGTGAGACTCTGACGCGAAGCGGTTTTTTCCTTTGCCGAAGCGTATACTGACTTCCGCGGCGTCCGCCCAGACCGGAAGCCCCGTTCAAACCCCATAGCGCGGGGAAGGCCGCCGCGGCTCCGTTCAACACGTTTTACCTGATTGGCGGGGTGCCCAAAGGAAAAACGATGCGTCCGGCAATTGTAAATGCCTATGTATATCGGTCATGGAGAGATTAAATCACATGTAATCTTAGCAAGTAACACTAAATATACATGAATTTTGATTCTGCCAGCTCTGGCTGAAAGCATCATGGCTGCTAAAAGACGGGGGCAACCCGTTGCAGTTCGACGAGGGTTTCGAAGTGGGCGGTGCGGGGGAACATGTCGAACATTCTGACGCGGCGGATGCGGTATGACCCGCGCAGCAGGGTCTGAAGGTCACGGGCGAGGGTGGCGGGGTCGCAGGAGACATAGAAGACGCGGCGGATGCCGCTGCCTTCGAGCGCAGCAACTGTGGAAGGCGGCAGCCCCTCGCGCGGCGGGTCGACGATGACGGTGGTGGAGTCAGGATTCTTTATCTGAGCGATCCAACTGTTGGAGTCACGACCGATCTCGCTGCAAAAGAACTTGGCCGGCACACCCAATGAGGCGGCGTTGAGCCGGGCAGCGGCGATGGCGGCGCGGCCGGATTCGACGCCGATCAGGCTGGCTTCGCCTGCCGCCGCGCAGGCGAGTCCGAAGATGCCTACGCCGCAGAAGAGGTCGAGCACCTCGGAAGTTGACGGTCCATCCGCGAACCAGGCGGCCGCGGTGCGCGTAAGTTCATCGCCCACTTGCGGGTTGACCTGGAAAAAGCCGTCGCTGGGCACACGCAGAGTGCCTGCCGGGGTCGTTTCGGTGAGCAGCGCATGCGGTTTAGGCATTATTCTGCCGCTGTCCGCCCAGCATAACACGCCGTCTTGCGGAGTGTGGCGAAAGGTGACATTGGCGCCTTCACGCAATTCGCGGATGGTTCCCTCCGAACGCAGGTCCGCAAGCGAGCGGTTGATGGCCTCGCAGGCCAATGGACAGGCCGGAATTTCCAACAGGCGGTGCGATTGCTCAAGCATATACCCCAAGCGCATGCCGCTGGTCGTGCGTTTAGTGTGCAGCACGATCTTGTTGCGGTAGTTCAGCGGCAGTGGCGATGGCAGCGGCGGAAGTATTTCGGCTGACTCGATGTCGGGCATGCGGCGCAGGAAACTTTGCAGTTGAAGCTGTTTTTCCGCCACTTCAGCGGTGTAGTCCAGATGGTCGTAAACGCAGCCGGGAACGCGGCGGAGAGCGCCGTCCTCGGGATCAAAGACGCGGCAACATGGTGTTATGCGTTGCGGCGAAGGCGAGATGATTTCCTTCAGCGCGGCGCGCGCGTAATTCTTTTTGACAACGCTGACCGTGGCAACGACTGTTTCACCCGGCAGCGCGCAGGGGATGAAAAACACCATGCCGTTGACGCGCGCGACCCCTTCGCCGCCGTAGGCGAGGCTTTCGACGCGGCATTCAAGTCTTTCGCCGCAGGCGGTCATCGGGTGATCTCGCCGTAGAGGGTCTGTGGTGCCGCGCGCGTGACGCGCACGTTGACGAGCGCACCGGTCTCCATTTCTGGAGAAGGCTCGAAAATCACGATTTTGTTGCCGGAAGAGCGTCCTGACCAGCGGTCGGCATTGCGCAGGCTCGGGCCTTCGGCAAGCACCTCCTGCACAGTGCCGACGAGGCGTTGGTTAATCAAGGCACCGCGCAAATCCTGGTCAGCCAGCAGAACCTGGTTGCGGCGCATTTTTTCGTCGTCAGGGACATCGTCCGG
>JAQVQN010000295.1 GCA_028701555.1 Kiritimatiellia bacterium
CTGATTTTCAGGCGCTGCTCACTTTCGGCGGCTTTCCCGAGCCCTTCCTGCGGAGGAACGTCCGGTTTCACCGGCGGTGGCACAACGCGAGACGCGCCACGTTGTTGCGCGACGATTTGCGCGACCTGACCCGTGTGCAGGAGGTGGGGCAGGTGGAAACACTGGCGACCTTTCTCCGGATGCAATCGGCCGGGGCGGTCAACTATGCCGCGCTCGCCACGCGTCTGCGCGCTTCCCAAGATTCGGTGCGCCGATGGCTGGTGGCGCTTGAAAGCCTTTACTATTGTTTCCGGCTGACGCCTTGGAGGGAAAATGTGGCGCGAAGCCTTCTGAAAGAGCCCAAGGTTTATCTCTGGGACTGGTCCGTGATTGCGGATCCCGGTAAGCGGAACGAGACCTTTATCGCCGTCCATCTGCAGAAGGCCGTTCAGGTTTGGACCGATCAGGGGGAGGGGGACTTTGCGCTGCATTACCTTCGGACCAAAGACGGGTGGGGAGTCGATTTCGTCGTCGCGAGAAACGGCCGGCCGTGGCTGCTGGTTGAGTGCAAAACTTCTGATGCGGCGCTTTCGCCGGCGCTGAAATCTTTTTCCGAGTCACTTAAGGCGGAATACGCTTTTCAAGTCGTGATGGACGCGGCTTTTAAAAACGCCGATTGTTTTGCGGCTGAAATTCCCGTCTGGGTGCCCGCTAAAACATTCCTTTCGCAGTTGCCGTAAATAGGTAAAAGCAACCAACAAAAGAGGCAGCAACAGCAGCCGGTAACAGAAGGTAATCAGTTCATGTGAGGCCAACACCTGTAACCGTTTAGCGGATTCCGGATGTCCCCAGACGATTTTGATTTTCGAGTAAGTACCCGGGTTCGTAAAGTGCGGTGACAGGTGTGTCGGAACCCTTTATGAGGATGGTCTCGAAGAGTTTGAGGGCTAATGGGGTCGCTCATCATAGGGCAGGAGTCAGCAATTACAAGCGCTGCGGAATGCCGCTGACCCGGAACTTGTTGAGAAGATCGCAAAACTGGACGCCTTATTTTTACTGAATGCAAGCGACGCGCCTTCAACAAGCTTGAAAATTAAGGGCGACACCGAATTCAGCGGATCTCTTTTGCCTTGCGTCTCCAACGTAAACGGCTTATGATACTGACATCATGAAATCGATGCCCAAAGAGATAAGCGCCTATTTTTCCGCATTGGGTCGTAAAGGCGGCACGAAAAGCCGTCGCACCCTTTCTTCGGAGGAGGCGCGCAATATGGTGAGGGTTCGGGAAGCGAGAAGGATCTTCAGAAAGTATCATGCGCAATGTTTCTGGTATATGCGTCCGGATTTGGATGTCCACATCGAGGATATACCTGAGCTGGTGCGCGGCCTCAGGCAAAACGGAGGGCGGCAAGGCTTTTTTATTGCCGCGAAATTATGCCAATAAGCGATTTCCAGATGGAACTCCTACGCTGCATTGCGGCAAATCGAAGCCCCGAGAGTTATCTGGCTGGCGCTACGGTGCTCAATCGCGCTTCCGGCAGTCCCCGTTTCTCTCAGGATATTGACCTCTTTCACGATCTGGCAGAGAGCGTAACTCTTTGTGCTGAGCAGGATGCGACGACTTTGGCAGAAGCTGGCTACGCAATTGAATGGAGCCTGCACACCGGCACCTTTCATCGCGCCGTCGTGACCTTACACGGACAACAGGTGAAAGTGGAGTGGGCGCAGGACAGTGCCTTCCGCTTCTTCCCGGTACAAAAGGATGCGTTCTGCGGATATCGCTTGCACGATGCAGACGCGGCAACCAACAAAATACTGGCACTGGCGAATAGAAGCGAGATCCGTGATTTTGTCGATGTTTTGCACTTGCATCAGACGTACCTGACACTTGGGGCATTGGTCTGGGCTGCCTGCGGGAAAGATCCGGGCTTTACGCCAGAATTTCTGTTGGATCAGGTCAGCCGCCATACGGCCTATACGCAAGCCGACGTGGATCGGCTGCACTTAAAGGCGCCTCTCGATCTGAAGGTGTTAAAGCGGACGTGGCTGGATGCGTTAAGTGAGGCGCAGAAGCTTGCGGCATCGCTTCCAACGGCAGAGGTCGGCTGCTTCTATCTTAACCGGCAGCTCGTGCCGGTGAACCCCGACCCGTCCGCGGACGCATTCCCGTTATTGCTCCGTCACCGCGGATCAGTCCGAGGCGCTTGGCCAACGGTTGAATAGCCGCTCTCGTCGTTTTGCAACGTCAGGGTGCGGCGGGGAAAAGAATATCCTTGGGGTCGCTCATCATAGGGCAGGAGTCAGCAATTACAAGCGCTGCGGAATGCCGCTGATCCGGAACTTGTTGAGAAGATCGCGATTTCTTTTTGTTGAATTCTGACGGCCGTTTTTTTTGACGATTCAAGCGTGATCGTTCGAGGATAGACGCGGCTGGCGGGTTGACTGTTTTCGCCCCGCCCCGCATAATGGGTGCCAATCATAGGAACCGATGCATCAACCGACAAGTTGATGCGGCACATCATGTGCGGGAGGCTTGAAATGGGAAACAAAAAGTTTGGTGGGGTGTTTTGCGGGAGCTTAGTCCTGGCTGTCCTGGTGCATGCGGGCCAGATGGTGGTCGCGCCGGAGGGCATGACGCCGAAAGCCGCGTTGGAGCGGATCCGCGCGGCGAAGGCCGCAGGGAATCAAGAGGCGTGGACGGTGATTGTGAAGCCCGGGATCTACGCGCTCACGGAGACGCTCACGTTCACGCCGGCCGATTCGGGCACGCCGCAGGCGCCGGTCACCTGGGTGGGCGATGGCGATGGCGCGACGATTTCCGGCGGTGGCGTGATCGAGGGGTGGACCGTCGAGGCGGACGGCACATGGTCAGCGCCAATCCCGGCCGCGCCCGACGGGAAGCCGGCCTATTTCGAGCAGCTTTGGGTCAACGGGCGTCGCGCGGACCGTGCGCGCCTGCCGGACAGCGGACAGGGAACGGCGAGTTATTTCACGATCACGAAGCCGAGTATCACGGCTGTGGCAAATGCTGCGGGGAAGGTCACATATGTCGAGCGTATCACGCTGACGAACAGGCTCGCAGCGGCACTTGGTGGGATTCCGGTTGATGCGTTCCCGTACGCGCAGATGTGCGTGGTGCACAAGTGGAGCACGGCGCGCCGTATTTTGCGCAAGTTCGATCCCGCCGCGATGACGGTCGAGACCTGGTCGCTGCGGGATTGGCACGGATGGGTTAAGTGGAACGAGGGCGCGACGCTCGTCTTTTTTGAGAACGTGCAGAGCGCGTTCGACGCGCCGGGCGAGTGGTTCTACGACGTGAAGACGGGTCGTGTGCGCTACCGTCCGCTGGCGGGCGAGTCCATAGCGGCTGCTGCTGTGATTGCGCCGAGTGCCAAGCTGAGTCAGTTGCTCGCGTTTCAGGGCAATCCGGACAAGAACGAATTTGTGCATGACATCGCGTTCCGAAATCTAACGTTCGCGTACAGCGATGTGCCGCCCACGGAGGGCCTTGCCGGGAACGGGCCGACGGAAAGCTGGCAGCATCAGGCTGCCAGCGGGTCGGACGGCCTTGTGACTGCCGAGGGCGCGCGCCGCCTTTCGTGGGACAAGTGCGTGGTCGCGCACACGGGCAACTACGCGTTCCGGTTCAACGACGGATGCGTGTCCAACCGGATCGTGAACTGCATGATCGAAGATCTAGGGGCGGGCGGCATCTGGATGGGAGCCTCCGGCGGACACGTCGCAAAGGGCGAAATCCTCAAACGCCGGGTGATCAAGACCCTTTCGCCGCGCTCGACCGCGTTCAACGTAATCGACAACTGCGTGATCCGCAAGGGCGGCCTGTTCAATCCCGAGGG
>JAQVQN010000010.1:0-12807 GCA_028701555.1 Kiritimatiellia bacterium
GTTGCTGAGCACACTTGTGAGCGAAAACAGCACCGACGCCGCCGGCGCCGATGAGCAGAACTTTGTGCATTGGTGATTCCTTCTAAGCGTTGGGATATGTGTCTATAATACAATAATGCCAGAGTAGCCCGCAACCCAAGTGTGTGAATTTGCAACAGGTTCAATCTTCCTTCAAGATATCCACGCGCGTCACGCCGTGCCGTTCATAGGGCGGCGGGCTGACGGTTGCCTTGCCATCGTCAGGTGGCGGCTGCGATGAGGCCTTGGGTCTGAAGAAGGGAAAATTCGCGAAAGGGTTTTGCCGCGCACCGCTCTCCTCCGCAAGCACCATAAGGTATTCGCGTTCGGCGGCTTTGTAGATGAACCAGGCTATGAGCAGGCGGATCATCATAAAACCGCGCACATTGCCGGAGAATATTGAATAGATCACAGAAATTGCCATAATCACGGCGACGAAGCGTCCGATGCGCGAAGCTACCCAGGTTGCCCGCAGGCGCGTCATGAAAAATTGCTGTAGCAGCGATCGTAGGATGCGACCACCGTCCATGGGGAAGGCTGGCAGCAGGTTAAAGGTGAACAGGGCGGCATTAAGTGCGCCGACTTGGAAAAAGATGAACCTGTCAAAGGAACTGCCGAAAACGAGATTGCCTTGCGTAGAACTCACTTTTGGCAGCAGCAGGCCGGCTAGTGCCAGAAGCAGGCTCACCACCGGGCCTGCCGCAGCCATAAGGAACTCTTGCCAGGCTTTACGCGGCATTGACAGAAGGGAGGCACAGCCGCCCATCATCATCAGGGTGATGTCGCGCACACGGCAGCCGAAGGCGATGGCGACTAGGCTGTGGCCGAGTTCGTGCAGGGTTATGGAAACGAGTAGCACTATGCCTGAGGCTATCCCGTAAAGCGGATCACCGTAGTTGGCGATGAGCAGAAACATTAGAATAATCAGCGAGAAATCCAGTTGGATAGGTATGCCGAAAATTGAGCAGAGTCGGTATGATGATTTGAACATGATAGCTTTCAGTTGAGTTACGGGAACCCGTTTAGTCAGAGGGATGTCACAAAGAGTTTGGCATGGCCTGCGGGTGTTAAGCGGTAGCCTTTGGCGTCGGCGGGGATCAGAGCACTTGTTCCTGTGTCCAGCCGGACGGTTTTGCCGCCTGCCGTAATTTCGACTACGCCTTCAGCGTTGAAAATAGCGTGGAACGATGTGCCGTCCAGTGTCAAGTTTTCGGGTGCTACGACATCTAGTTGACGTGTGGTGAAAAAAGCGCAACGCGAGACATGTATAGATTGATTGTTGTGGTTGTCGGCTTTAGCCGCGGGCGAAACAAGCTGCGGGGCAGGCAGGGACCAGTCAATGGATTTCAGGCTATCCTCGATGTGCAGTGCGCGGGACTTGTTGTCAGGGCCGATGCGGTTCCAGTCGAACAGCCGGTAGGTGGTGTTCGAGTTCTGCTGTATTTCATAGATTAGGCAGCCCGCGCCGATAGCGTGGACCAGACCGCCAGGTATGAAAAGCGCCTGGCCTGGTTTAACCTTTAGCCTTAACAAGTGTTGCTCTGCCGAACCAGCGGACAACGCTGCTTGCAGCATGGCGGGACTAGAGCCTTCTCGTAACCCGGCGTAAAGGCAAGAGTCCGGGGTGCAGTCGAGAACCACCCAAAGCTCGGTCTTAGGTTCGCCGCCTGTCAGGCAGGCGTTGGACTCGTTGGGGTGGACCTGCACACTCAGGCATTCACGCGCGTCTATCAGTTTGAACAGCAGGGGAAAACGACTAGGTTCTGGGGCGCGAGTGCCAGTCAGGCACGTCCCGAACTCCGCAGTCAGTTCAGAAAGACTCTGTCCGGCGAAACGGCCATGGCTAACAACGCTGTCGCCGTCAGGTCGGGCGGCAATTTCCCATGATTCTGCGCAGATATCAGGGGTGCCAAGCCTGCCATACTTCTCAGAAATGCGGCTGCCACCCCAGATGTATTCCTTATAGGCTGGCTTAAAAACCAGCGGCTCCCTTACAAAATGCATGCTTTGCAGTTTACCACCGTGTGCGTATAAAGCAAGGGGCGCGAGTGCAATAATTTTCAATCGCGCAAAATAAGACGCAGGAGCCAGGAATTAGATGTCAGTGAAAATCGCAGGTTAATTAAGTGGTTAAGTGAAGTATTCACGCTCTGGCCGCTTCAGATTCATTCCCACTCAATGGTTGAGGGCGGCTTGCTGGTTATGTCGTAGACCACACGGTTGATTTGCGGCACACTGGCGGTGATACGCTCGGAGACGGTCTCTAGTAGATCCATCGGCAGTTTGACGAAACGCGCGGTCATGAAGTCCGAAGTCTTCACCGCGCGCAGTGCCACGGTGTAAACGTAGGTTCGGGCGTCGTCAGTGACCCCGACAGAGCGGTTGCCAGTCAGCACTGCAAAATATTGGTTGGCTTGTTCTTCCAGTCCGGCAGCGACCACTGCCGCGCGGAAGATCGCGTCGGCCTCGCGCAGGATGTCCAGCTTTTCCTTGGTCATTTCGCCGATGCAACGCACACCCAAGCCCGGGCCGGGGAAAGGCTGCCGCATGGCGATCGAGCGAGGGATGCCCAGTGCCAGCGCGACCTGGCGGACCTCGTCTTTGAAAAGGTACTTCAGCGGTTCGACCAGCCCTTTGAAATCGATGTGTTTGGGCAGTCCGCCGACATTGTGGTGCGCCTTGACAGGCTTGCCGCCATCGCCTCCGCTTTCGATGATGTCCGGATAGATCGTGCCCTGCACAAGAAAGTCAGGCTCGCCGATGGCGCGCGCCTCTTCTTCGAAGACCCGTATGAACTCCTCGCCGATGACTTTTCGTTTCTTTTCGGGGTCGGTGACACCGGTCAGTTTGCCGAGAAAGCGCGCCTCGGCCTCGACATGGCGCAGAGCGATTCCGAAACGGTCGCGGAATACCGAGCAGACCTCCTGCGGTTCGTCCTTACGCATCAGGCCGTGGTCAACAAAGACACAGGCCAACTGCGCGCCGACCGCTCGGTGGGCTAGCACGGCACAGACTGAGGAGTCGACTCCGCCCGACATTGCCAGCAGCACCTTGCGGTCACCGACGGTCGCGCGGATTTCGCGGATCGCCTCTTCGATGAAGCTTTCAGTGGTCCAGTCCTGTTTCAAGCCGCACTGTTCGAGTAAGAAAGGACGGAGCGTGGCGGTGTCGCAGGCTTTGTCGATCAGGTCCAGCACTGGTACGCCGTGTACGGTGGGGTCTGCGGCAGGTTCGCGACCCACTGTGGCGGTGCCGCACGCGGGTCCGCGCTGGAGCACGATGGCTTTTGGCGCGAGCGCGGCGATGCGTTCCGCGTTGGCGGAGAAGGGCAAAACCTCGCAATAGACATTAAGCGTTCGGATGACTTTAGCGGCCGCCTGACTGTTGATGGCTCCGAAATCCAAGATCACAACAGTGTCATGTTGATTCTTCATTTGTTCTCCGTAATTGTTTGTGAGCTGGCCGCACAGTAATGGCCGTTAATTGCTGTAAGATTAACAGGCCGGGGCACCCCGCGACAAGCATGAGATGCTAAAATCGGGTTGTATTGGCACGTATTTGAGGAGTATTATTCCAAGCACTTGCAAAACAGTAGGTTTGTAAAAACTTGTAAAAAAATTATTTCGGTTGAAAGGGGGCATTAATGCGAAGCGATAAACTAGCGATGGCGTTTTTAGCGGGCGTGTTTGCGGTGACGCAGGCGGTGGCGCAGGTCGGGGAAGATGGTTTTTTGGCATTGTTCGACGGCAAAAGCCTTAAGGGGTGGCAAAGGCACGGCGGGCAGTCGGCCTACCGGGTGGAGGACGGCGTGATTGTCGGGAGTTTCGGTGATGCTAAACATAACACTTTTCTTTGCACCGATAAGACTTTTGGCGATTTTATTTTGCGGTCGGAGTTCAAGCTTGAGGCAGGTAATTCCGGTGTGCAGTTCCGATCAGCGGCGCGTCAGTACGCTGACGGGTCTGAGCGGGTTTTCGGTTATCAGGCAGAGATCGCCGGCGAGCCGGAGCGTGTCGGGCGCATCTACGACGAGGGTCGGCGCGGTTTCAAGTTCGACCGTATCTGGCTTGACGATACCGCGCCAGAGCGTTTGGCGCTTTCGGCGGAGGCATATAGAAAGGGCGAGTGGAACAATTTGGAGGTTCAGTGCTTTGGGCCCTCCATACGCACCTGGCTCAACGGGGTGCCGGTGGTCGATTTCTTCGATGACGCTGATCTTTCGGGGTTTATCGGACTGCAGGTGCATGCTGTCAAAGAGCCTGACGGCAGCGTGTGTGCGCGTTGGCGTAACATCCGCGTCAAGGATTTTGGGGTCAGCCGCTGGGAGCCCTTCTTTGTAAAGGGTGCGGATGGAAAGTTCACGTTGCAGGGGGCTCGTTTCGTGCTAGCGGATGAGTGGGTCTTCAAAGACGCGGAGGGCTATTTGGAAGGGACCCATAAGCCCGGCGAGAAGCGCGATGGACTGGTGGTATCGGACCGAGAGTACAAAGATTTCATTGTGCGGGTAACCTACCGGTTTTTCGGCGGCAACAGCGCGTTGTATTTCAGAGCCGAGGAGGTAAACACGCCGTGGCTGCTGAAAGGCTTCCAGAACGAGATCGGTGGCAACAACAAGGACTCGGCGCTGTGGCACACGGCTGGGGACAAGACCAAAGGCCGGGGGTGGGTTGCTCAGAACGACGAGTTCATTGCCAAGGTGCGAGAGCCTGGCGGTTGGAATACCACCTGTACGGTGGCCTATGGCGACCGCATCGTGTCGATACTAAACGGCCAGCGCACGATAGACATGATTGACCCGCTCTGCGAGAAAAGCGGCAAGGTAGGTCTGCAGTTGCATGGTGGACAGGACGGCAAGATGTGGTTTAAAGACTTCGAGATTATCGAGATCACGCCAGAAATGCGAAAGCTTATCGACCGCTGAGGCCGCTATACATTTATTTGTGTAAAAAAAACAAGATAGCGGTTGACGGCGGGGGGCGAAAAAGCTAAAGTGACAATTGTCAATAGACAAACTAGAGTATGCTGGTGCGAGCCGAGGGCTCGACGATAGAGAGGAGTTGGGAAATGAGTGAAAATAAACCTGGGTTTAACACGTTGGCGTTGCATGCTGGGCAGACACCTGACCCTGTTACTGGTGCGCGCGCGGTGCCGCTTTACCAGACGGCATCGTACGTTTTCAAAAATTCCGAGCACGCTGCCAATCTTTTTGCCTTGAAAGAGTTTGGAAACATTTACACGCGTCTGATGAATCCCACGACTGACGTGTTTGAGAAGCGCATGGCGGCATTGGAAGGCGGCACTGGGGGGCTGGCGACGGCATCGGGGCAGGCGGCCATCACCTACGCCTTGTTGGCGATCACTCGTCTGGGAGACGAGATTATAGCGGCCGATAACCTTTATGGCGGGACTTATCAGTTGTTCAATCACACCATGGCCAAGCTGGGACGCAAGGTGGTGTTTGTTGATTCACGCGACACGGGGGCCTTCAAGCGCGCTTTGAGCGACAAGACGCGGGCGGTGTATGTCGAAACGATCGGCAATCCCAAGCTGGACGTGCCGGATTTCGAGGCTATAGCGGAGATCGCGCATGGAGCCGGTGTGCCGCTGGTGGTTGACAACACGGTCGGGGTAGGGCTTGTGCGTCCGATCGAGCATGGGGCGGACATCGTGGTGGCGTCGGCCACCAAGTACATCGGAGGTCACGGCACTTCGATCGGAGGGGTGATAGTTGACTCGGGGCGTTTCAGTTGGGACAACGGCAAGTTCCCGGAGTTCACGGAGCCGGATCCCAGCTATCACGGGATTTCGTACTGGGAAGCGCTGAAAGATGTGCCTGGCATGGGCAATGTGGCGTTCATACTGAAGATACGCCTGACACTGCTGCGTGACACCGGGGCGGTGCTGAGTCCTTTCAACGCTAGAGAGTTTTTGCTTGGTCTCGAAACCTTGCCGTTGCGGATAGCTCGGCATTCGCAGAACGCGCTGGCTTTGGCGCAATGGCTGAAAGGGCATCCGCTGGTGGCGTGGGTCAACTATCCCGGTCTGCCGGACAGCCCCAACCATACTGTTGCCGCCAAATATCTCAAATCAGGATTTGGCGGAATATTGGGTTTCGGCATCAAGGGTGGCCGTGAGGCTGGAGTGCGATTTATCGACAATGTCAAGCTGCTGTCGCATCTGGCGAACATTGGTGACGCCAAGTCGCTAGTGATACATCCGGCATCGACCACGCACCAGCAGCTTTCGGAAGCAGAGCAAAAGGCAACGGGTGTGACAGCGGATTATGTGCGTTTCTCGGTGGGTCTTGAGGACTTGGATGACATCAAGGACGACCTTGAACAGGCGTTGCAGGCTAGTCAGGAACAAAGATGAAAGGAGGCTGCATATGAGCATGTTGACATATGAGAATCTGGCGTTATCTATCGGCAAAACCCCGCTTGTAAGATTAGTCAGGTCAGTTGCGGGGGCGAAAGCGAAAGTATACGCCAAGCTCGAGGCGCGCAATCCGTCTTATTCCGTTAAGTGCCGTATCGGCACGGCAATGATTCTCGATGCGGAAGAGCGCGGCGAGCTAAAGCCCGGCGGCGAGATTATCGAGCCCACCAGCGGCAACACAGGCATCGCGCTGGCTTCGGTGGCAGCGGCGCGCGGCTACACGCTGACTTTGACGATGCCCGAGACAATGAGTGTCGAGCGGCGGCGTGTGCTGGCGGCATTGGGAGCTAAGCTGGTTCTGACTCCAGGATCGGATGGTATGAAAGGCGCTATCAGCAAGGCTGAACAGATGGTTGCTGCTGAACCTGCCCGTTATTTCATGCCGCAGCAGTTCAAGAACCCGGCCAATCCGGCGATCCACGAGCGCACAACCGGCCCTGAGATATGGGAGGACACGGATGGTGGTGTAGACGTAGTAGTGTCTGGGGTAGGCACCGGCGGCACGATCACAGGTATCTCGCGATACATCAAAAACGTGCGAGGGAAAAGAATCGTGTCGGTAGCAGTTGAGCCTGCCGAAAGCCCAGTTATCAGCCAACGGCTGGCAGGCGAGGAGTTGAAACCCGGCCCGCACAAAATACAGGGGCTTGGAGCGGGGTTCATACCGGAGACCCTGGATATCAAGTTGATTGACCGCGTGGAGCGAGTCAGCGGCAGCGAGTCGATTGACTTCGCGCGGCGGCTTGCCAGAGAGGAAGGGCTGCTGGTAGGCATATCGTCAGGAGCCGCAGCTCTGGCAGCTGCGCGGCTGGCGCTGCTGGATGAGTTTGACGGCAAGACCATTGTGGTGATACTGCCGGACGCTGGCGAGCGTTATCTCTCGACCGCGTTGTTCGAGGGCATCGGCTGACCCAGTGTTAGTGTTTGAGCTTCCAGTTTCGTTGAAACTGGAAGCTCAAACCGCTAGGTGCAAGTCGGGCTTTCGTTCTGCGGCTATTTTTGATATAAAACAGCCTTTAGCAAGTTGAGGACTTATATCAAAAAGAGCTGAAATGAGAAAACTGACTTTTTCAGTGCTGACGGTCATCGGTGTCGCAGTCGCTGTGGCAATTGTTGTTTGGGGGCTTAAAGACCGTAGGCCGACGCTGGTATGTTTTGGGGACAGTCTGACTTCCTGCGGCGGCGAAGGAGGTCATTACAGTCATTGGCTGGCCCGTTCACTGCCTTACGCCAGAGTCATTGACGCGGGCATAGGCGGCGATACGCTGGACGGCGGTCTTAATCGTTTTGAACGAGATGTTTTAGCGCACAATCCGGCTCTGCTGGTGATCGCTCTAGGGGCGAATGATTTCTGGCGTAACATGCGCGGGGTCGACGAGATGGGGAACGATCTGGAGTCAATGGTGCGCACGGCCCGCGGACGCGGCATACAGGTTGTAATTGCCAGTTGTTTTGGAGACCGTCAATTTTGGGAAGAGGTATGTGTTGAGTTTGAGCCTTACAGATTTGGCTTGGCTGCTGAGATCGCTCAGATGGAAGCGGCGCTTTGCGATAAGTATGAGTGCATTTATGTGCCCAACATGCAGATCGATATCAAGCCCAACCGGTTACCGCCATTCTGGGACGAGACTGATCATCCTAACCGTGCCGGCAACGAGCAGGTTGCATTGCGTCTACTGCCTGCCGTGCTTGAGGTAATGCGTCGCTGGCAGTCTAAGAGTTGAAATTTTGGCACGACACAGGTTCAAACAGAAACGGGGTAGGCATGAGTGACTGGCGTAGTGAGTTGACTGGTGTAATGGGCGGGCGCGCCCGTCTTACGCGCGCTGAACAGGAGAACGCGGAGTTTGAGGAATTCTTGGATACGGTTGCCATGCCGTCACTGTCAGAGGTCGCGGAAGAGCTGAGCCGCAAACACGGACGAGACGCGCAGGTACGCCGAGCCCCCGCTTCGGTTACCTTGTGCGTGAGGGCAGGCGAAGTGGAGGAAATAACTTTTCGCGTAATGAAGCAGTTTGTGCAGAACGGGATCCTGCCGCGTGCGGAGGTTCGCATCAACCGCGGCACACGTTTCATCAAGTACGACAGCATGTTTAAAGATGATCCGCAAAACTATCCGATCACAGAGGTAACCGCAGAAGCGATAATCGGCTGTTTTATTAGATACTACAAAATGGCGATGAGTAGCGGTCAGTCTGGTAGCGCGGAGTGAACGTGACGGATGTGTGAATGGAAGTTTGTGTTTTAGCGAGCGGCAGTAGCGGCAACAGTATTTATGTTGCTGGTGGAGGTGTGGCTCTGCTGGTGGACGCTGGTTTGTCGGCGCGCGAATTAACGGCGCGGTTGAATCAAGCCGGGCTTGACCCAACGGGATTGCGGGCTGTTTTGTGCACACACGACCACTCCGACCATTTCAAGGGGCTGGAGGTGTTCAGCCGCAGGTATCCGGTCAGGCTGTTCGCCAACGAAGGTACGGCGGCCGGCATAGAGCAGTCCTTCCCGGGACGAGCGTTTGACTGGGAGATATTTGAGACAGCCTCCTGCTTTTATATTGGAGGCTTGCGTGTCGAGCCGTTCACAGTTTCGCATGATGCGTCCGATCCGGTAGGTTTTCTTTTCGATGACGGTATCTCGCGGCTGTGTGTGGTCACTGATCTTGGGCAGGAATCGGCGGTGGTGTGCGACAAGCTCGAGCGTTGTCAATGTGTGATTCTTGAGAGCAATCATGATCCTGACATGCTGATGGCTTCGGATCGAGCCTGGTCATTGAAGAGCCGCATCGCTGGACGCAGCGGGCATCTCAGCAACAGTGCCGCAGCAGAAATGATGAGCCGTGCGGCGGGACATGAGCTGCACACGTTGCTGCTGGCGCATCTGAGCGAGCAATGTAACACCCGCGCACTGGCGCTCAACACAATGCGGACGGCAATGAGTCAGGCGGGGCGTACGGATGTCAGAATCGAGGTGCTGAGCCAAAATGAGGTCAGCTCCAGGTTTATTTTTTAATTTTCTGCCGCCGCTGCTTGAGGCTTGCGGCACCTGCGCGTGAAGCCTCCAGCCAGCCGGCATCGGGTGGAATGCAATGCTGTTCCAGCATTGGGCAAATCAAGCTGCGGTCGCAATTCAGCGTGGGGATCAGCGGGAAGGCATGACGACGCAGGTCGGTTTGGCTGACCAGCCGCAAAGGGTGGATCAGGCAGCCGACGCGCTGCCCGTCGAGGTTAATGAAACCAGCGAAGCGGCAACTGCCGCAGAAACGTTTCCAGAGCCAGGCACTGAGGCCGAGTGTCAGCGGCACCAGCCAGCAGGCCAAGAGCAGGTCGAGCAGGCCGCCGCGCGCCAGATGTAGGCGCACAAGGTCGCGGTGTCGGGGCGGTTTGTCAGTCGGCAACAGGCGATTGGCAACCCTTGTGTTGGCTGTCAGGAAGGAGGCGATGCGCTCCGGACTCCAGCGCATGTTCACGCAGCACCCGCAGCAGCCTTGTCTGAAAGTTTGGCAGTTCATGGAAGAATGTGGCTATAAGTATGATTCCGGCGTGTTGGCATGTCCGACGAAAGGTTCGATTGCACGGTTGTAGACACCCTGCATCCAGGCGATCGCCAAGCCGTAGTTGGTGACCGGAACTCCTTTATCAATGGCGGGTTTCAAGCGGTTGGCCAGTTGCTTGCGCGTGATCATACATCCGCCGCATTGCACGACTAGGGCATAATCGGTGATAGGTCTCGCGAGTTTATTGAGTCCGGCGACAGTTTCAAAATGCAGGTTCTTGCCGCTAAAGCTGCGCATCCAGCGTGGTATCTTGACGCGTCCGATGTCATCGCAAGCGACATGGTGGGAACAGGATTCAAGCAGCAGAATGCGGTCATTTTCTTGAAGCCGGGACAGCGTCGGGG
Source organism: Kiritimatiellia bacterium (assembly GCA_028701555.1). Taxonomy (GTDB): domain Bacteria; phylum Verrucomicrobiota; class Kiritimatiellia; order RFP12; family UBA1067; genus JAQVQN01. The sequence goes on from JAQVQN010000010.1 coordinate 10,348, forward strand.
TGCCTTGCAGGTAACTTTTGAAGTCGCCTTTGTGGTATGCCAATAAAACACTGAATCCGGTTAACGGGATATCTTTGGGCACGGAAGCGTCTGCTTTAAGGAAAACAGAGCTATCGCATACGGCCAGGCGCGGTTTGATGGCGGTCTTCTTAAGGAAAGCGTCGACCTCGCGTTCTTTCAGGACGACTGCCACGCAATCATTATCCAGAACATCTCGGATGGCTTGGACTTGAGGCAGGATTAGTCTGCCTTCAGGGGCTTCCGAGTCGATAGGGGTAATCAGCAGCACGATATCGCCGTAGCGCAGGAAATCGCCTAGCAAGGAGTGCTTTTGGTAGGCGGATTCAGGCACGGTGCGTCGTACCGTCTGGATCAAGTCCTCCAGATTATCTGGACGCAACACGCTGAATTCAAACGCATCCTGTCCGTATTTTTCCCTGAGCATTAATTTCAGTGGCGTGCTGAGGCCGATTAGGTCGGTTTTGTTGGCGACAAACAGGTAAGGAGCGCCATGCTCCTCAAGCTCATCTATAAGTTGCTCTTCGATATGGTCAAAGCTATTTTCGGCAATAACGACGATTGCCATGTCGATGTTGCGGATAACTTCCCTGGATTTCAGCACTCTTTGGGTGCCAAGCTCGCCGGTGTCGTCAAGACCGGCGGTGTCGATCATGATGACCGGGCCGAGGCCGGGGATCTCGATCGCTTTTGTGACCGGGTCAGTGGTGGTGCCGGGCTGTGAAGAAACGATAGCCACAGACTGACCGGTGAGCAAGTTGATAATTGAGCTTTTGCCCGTGTTGCAGCGGCCGAATATACCAATATGCGGTTTGGATTCTTTACCCTTATTCATAATCTTCTAGAAGCTCCTTGACGCTGTAGCCTTCCTGCAGCAAGCTGGCTGGATCAAGTTTCTTTGCAAGCTTAACGGGATCGAGCATTTTCAGTTCGGCGTTGGCCTCAATGATGCTGAGACCTTTTGCCTGCATCAGTTTTGCGAGTTCTGCGGCTTTATTATATCCGCTGACAGGCAAAAGTGCTGTTGTGACTGCTGGGCTGTGGAAAAGATGACGTGAAGCGGCTGCCGCATCCAACGATAGTCCGCAGATCAGGTTTTTGTTCAGCGTCTGATCCGCAGCACTGAGGAGCTTCAGGCTGTCAAGCAGGGCGTGGCCTATCAGCGGCAGATAAGCGTTAAGGTCGAGGCATCCCTGTCCGCACAGCGCACTGATCAGCATATCGTTGCTGTAGACTTTGTGCGCGACGCTTATAACAAACTCAGGGATGACCGGATTGATTTTTCCGGGCATGATCGAGCTTCCGGCCTGCTTGCTTGGAATCGACAATTCCTTTTTGTTTACAAGATCGGATGCTAAAAGGCGGATGTCTGAAGCGATCTTTTCAAGATTCACGGCGTGAGCTTTTAGGGTCGCATGCACCTCAACCAGAGAATCAAGATTTGCTGTTGCATCTTGGAGGTTCTCGGCACGGGTCAATGGGAGCTGGGTGTTCTGGCGCAAAACCACCACGACTTCACGCATGAAGAAGCGCGGCACGGTTAATCCGGTGCCGATGGCGCTGCCGCCGAGATTTATTACCTTGATGCGTTCCAGGCATTTCGAGACGCGCCACCAGTCGCGTGAGAGAGCGTCGTTGTAAGTGCTGAAAAGACGTCCGTACGAAGAAGGTACCGCCTCTTGCATCTGGGTATAACCGATACGCAAAGCGTTTGCCGCTAGTTTTTCTTTGCTTTCGATGGATGCCCTGAGCTCGTTGATTTTCTCTTCAAGGGTGTTGAGCAGACGCATAGACGCTATTTTGAGGGCGGTCGGTATAACGTCATTGGTAGACTGAAACAGGTTGGCGTGCTCGATGGGGTCAATGACACCGTAATCGCCCGGCTTATGTCCGGTCTTCAACAGCGCCAGGTTAGCGATGATTTCATTGACATTCATATTGATGCTGGTGCCGGCGCCGCCCTGAACGGCAGGGACAATGAAAGCGTCAAAATGCTGCCCCTGTTCGATTTCGGCAGCGGCATCCAGAAGGGCGTACAGCACGGACGGGTCGGTTTTTCTGAACGTTCTGGGTCGTTCTCCGCAGGTTTTGTCCAAAGCCGCGAAAAAGTTGATGGCCGACTGGTAGCAGGCTTTTTTGACACTGCCGACCGCTTGGTACCACTCGGCATGAAAAGGGGTGGTGTCTGGAAAATTTAACCGTGCGCGCAGTGAGTGGATTCCGTAAAAGGCCTTCGCGTCAAGCTCAAGGGTGCCGATAATGTCCGTTTCCTGTCTCATTGTTTTAAATGTAGTTTATTATTACGCATCGCACAACAGCGGAATAAGGCGGGGTCATAAATCCACGGTGCGGTGAAACGCAGTGAATGCGAGCCCGGTTGTCCGGCTATACGGGATTGCCCCACAAAAAACACCAGCCATTGGGATATGGGTTTGACTAAGG
>JAQVQN010000010.1:12907-15318 GCA_028701555.1 Kiritimatiellia bacterium
CAGCGGAATAAGGCGGGGTCATAAATCCACGGTGCGGTGAAACGCAGTGAATGCGAGCCCGGTTGTCCGGCTATACGGGATTGCCCCACAAAAAACACCAGCCATTGGGATATGGGTTTGACTAAGGTGTGAAGGTCGCGTAAACTATCAAACCCTTACGTGATCTTTATCAATTACGTGATCTTTATCAATTGTAGCCGGAAGGAAGTGTTGAGGTGAGTGTCGTTCAACCGTTGCTGGGACTGCAGGAGATTGACAACCGTATACGTGAATTGCAGAGGGAAATCCGTGACATTCCGCAGCGCAAGGATCAGGAACAGGAGCGCCTGAAAGGTGCCCGCGAAGTCCTGGAACGTGTGCATTCGGAACTAAAGAACGCCCAATTGCGAGTCAATGAGGCGGAATTGGAGATTCAGGCTCGTCGCGACAAGATTTTGGCTCTTAAAAAGAATCAGGTTTTGTTGAAGACCAACAAGGAGTTTCAGATTTATAATCTGGAGATAGCCAAACTGGATGGCGAGATCGACAATCACGAAGCTCGACAGTTAGCGGCTATGGATGACCTGATTCCGGTCAAGAGCCGGTTGGCCGAGGCAGAGGCCAAACTGAAGGATGACCAGGAGATTGTCGACGGCTACTTGTCCGAGCTGGACGAGCGTTTGGTCTCAGTTAACGAGGCTCTGGCCGTAGCCGAGGCCGAAAGGGCTGAAGCCGTGAAGCATGTAGATCCGAAAGCCTTGCTGTATTACGAGCGCCTGCGCACCAAACGTTGGCCGGTGGTTGTGAACCTACAGCATGACGGGGTCTGTAACGGATGCCATCTGGTTCAGCCGCCGTCTGTAGGGCAGATGGTGCGGCGCAAGCAGGGGCTGGTGCCCTGTCAAATGTGCGGACGCATCTTGTACAATGTTGAATAGCGGCATTCCTTTGAAGGGATGCTTTTTTTGTTTTTGGTTTGCGGTGACTGTGGGGAGCGTGACCGGTCGCTCCTGCTTCGGCAGGGGAGGAAAGTCCGGACTCCGCAGGGCGAGAGGTCCGGTCGTCAAGGCCGGAGAGGCGCTGCCATATCGGCGTCGACGGAAAGTGCCACAGAAAAAATACCGTCCCGCCTGGCGGGATAAGGGTGAAAAGGTGGTGTAAGAGACCACCGGGCTGGCGTGAGAGCGCCGCCGCAGGGCAAACCCCCTCTGGAGCAAGATCAAATAGGGGACCGAGGATGCGGCCCGTGTCGCTTCAGCCCATGGGGGCTGGATAAGGTTCCGGGTAGATCGCTTAGATGAATGATCGGAGCCGCCCCTCAAGGGCGGTGAACAGAATCCGGCTTATTCGCCTCTCCATGGTCACCGCATTTTTTTTTACAAGAAAGGCTGTAGGTTTTTAGCGCTCAATTCCAGTGTTCCATTTTGATTACGGGCAGTGCCCGCATTGGAATATTGGCAAACGAAACAGGAGGTGGATATGTCTGAGGCGGTTTATACCATGGGCAAGTCATTGGATTTAAAAGTTGAGCAGGAACGGACGCTCGCGATGCCCAAGCTGCCTGCCAACCTTGCCTTGAAGATGATGTTTCTGACTTTCGATGTGCTTTACGGCAAAGGGCGTTCTCTGCCCAAAGTCTTGGTGCTGGAGATTCTGGCGCGCTATCCATATTGGGCTTGGGAGAACGTCTCCTACGGAGTACTTTCCCGGCTGCACTGTTCTACAAGGCCTCCTTCCCAGCGGCAGATCGAGATAGCGTTGCGGCATATCCAGATGGGGCGCGAGGCACAGGACAACGAGCAGTGGCACATGCTGCTGTGGAGCGACCTGTGCCAGCAGAAGGGCATTCGGCTTTCATGGTTCCGTCACTTCCTGCTGCCGCGCAAGATGACCTGCGTGTATTTCTGTCTGACGCGCCTGATGTACCGCATCAACCCGTTATGGTCGTTCGCGATGAACGCGGCTTTCGAGTCGCACGCCGAGCACGAGTACATGCTCTTTGCGCAAGAGCACCCCGAGTTCGACCAAGAGCCGGTGGAGTCGATCTGGTTCAGCCATTATCCGCGCCAGAAGACGCTGGGCGATCTTGTGCGGAGGGTGGGGCTGGACGAGCGCGACCACATGAATCGGTCGCTGGAAGAAATCCGCCTGCTCAAGGGCGGCTAAGATTGTGGTTTGGGTAAAGGGGATTCGGATTTTTGGCTTTGGCAGACTTGCGCGTACAGAAAAATTGCCAACTAACGGTTGCGCCCTGCGCTGCACAGCCTCTATAATTACAAGATTATAAAGCCTTTGCCAAAAAAAGAGATTTCTGTATATGGCGACAGCAGAGAAAACAATGAGTGTTTGCCGCAACAGTGAATTTGTTTGTTTAGTTGGCGTGGCGGCATGCTGTGCCGTCTTGCTCATGCCCATTACTTCGCTGTGCGAGG
>JAQVQN010000296.1 GCA_028701555.1 Kiritimatiellia bacterium
CAGCACGTCGCAGAGGAGTATGCCGTCCGATTGACGAACCTGTCCAAGACGGAGCCGACGGCCATCGCCGCGAACTTCCGCTCGCTGGCGCTCTCTGTCGGCAAGCCGGAAGCGGGCAAAGCCCCCGTGCTTCATGTCCTGCGCGGTTCGACCATGGCGGCAACGGATTTTATCCCTGACGCGTTTGTGCTCGAAGCCGGAAAGGAGCGGGTTCTAACGACTACCTGCGGGCGTTCGTCTAATGATTACATCCCGTTTCTCGAACTGGATATCGACGACAGGAACGGCTATCTCTTCGCGGTCGGCTGGACGGGCTCATGGAAGGCGCGGTTTGTGAATACCGGCAAGACGGTTGACGTCGAAATCGGCATGGAGAAGACCCACTTCCGGCTCATGCCCGGCGAAACAATCCGTCAGCCTGCAATCCTCGTTTTTGTCCGCAAGAACCAGACGCGCCGCGAGTTCAAGACGCTCTTCCACCGGTTCATGCTAGAAAACAAAGTCCCGCGCGATTCCAAGGGTCAGGTGATTCCGCCGATCTTGGCGGTCGCGTCTGGAGGCGGGAACAAGACGCCGCAGATGATGGCCGACATCCTGCGCTACTGCGTAGACAACCAGATGCCGTTTGACACGTATTGGGTCGATGCAGGCTGGTGCGGCGCACCGCACGAGGACGAGCTGTTTTCAAACTGCGGCCCTCACTGGTGGAAGTATGTCGGCGACTGGCGCGTCAACACGACGGTGCATCCGACTGGCGACCTGCTGCCGATCGCCGACGCGGTTCACAAGGCGGGATTGAAATTCCTGCTCTGGTTTGAGCCGGAGCGCATGACCGATATAGCGCCGATCTTGCAGACGCATCCGGAGTACCGTCACGGGCAGCTTGTCGATTACGGCAATCCAGCAGCCCTCACATGGATTCAGGATACGGTTTACGGAATGATCGGGAAGCATAAGATAGATGTTTACCGCCAGGATTTCAACATGGACCCTGGCCCCGTCTGGCGCGAGATGGACGCGCCGGACCGCGTCGGCATCGCGGAGTCCAAGCATATCGCCGGGCTATACACGTTCCTTGATGACATGCGGGGGCGTTTCCCGGATATCTTGCAGGAGAACTGCGCGTCCGGCGGGCGGCGTATCGACATGGAAATGAACGCTCGCGCCCATGTGTACTGCCGCAGCGACTACTTTATCGGTCAAAAGCCGAACGACACCGCGTTCATCCTGGGACAGAACGCGACGCTCAACCTCACTCCCTATCTGCCGTTCCAGGGGTGCGAGTTCAATTGCGTACCTGTCAACGATGACTATGCGGCCTTCAGCATCATCTCTTCGGGAACCGTCATAACACCGTCAGATTTTGACGGCGGGATCATCCGGCGCGCGTTCAGCGGCGAAGAAACGGCCTGGTTCAAAAAGGTCTTCGATGTCGCGGCCCGCATGCGGCCCTTTTACATGGGCGATTTCCACCCGTTGACCGACGAGACGGGAGCGGGCAACGATGTCTGGTGCGCGTGGCAATGTGACCGGCCGGATCTGAAAGCCGGTTTCGCGCTATTCTTCCGGCGCGGCGCAGCGGCGGAAGAGTCTCGGACGTTCCAGCTTGGCGGGATCGAGACTGACGCGGAGTATGAGCTGGATGTTTACGGTGGCATGCAAAAGACGGTGAAAAGTTCGGAACTGAACAATTGGAATGTCAAACTCGAGCAGCGCTCTTTCCAGTTGATCTTCTACAAAAAAATGTAGAGTGTGAGGTTAATCTTAGAACTCTGTTAAGCCGATAATCAGGATTCAACCAAAAAAGAGCAGTTGTGTTTTTATCGTTTTTGTTGGTTTGCAAGGCGTTATCAGCTCACAACTCGCGCGGCGGCAGCTTGCGGCGGAAATCGTCCTTGTAAAGTCCGATACGCTCGAAGGGGATCGGCTGGAAGTCGGGCAGTTCCTGAAGCAGGCGTGCTTGGCGGCGCAGGGAGAAATCGCCTGCCGCAGCGTCCGCAAATCCGAGGTCAACGGGGGCTTGCGGCGAGCCGTAGAGGTTTTTGAAGCCCTTAAGGTCATCGGCCATGGCGATGTTGTTGGTGGTGCCGACGGTATTGACCGCGAGGTTGCCTGAGATCTCAAACTTGTCCAGAAGTGATTTAACCTCTTTTGAAAATGCATAGACCTTTTTGGTGCAGTCGACAAAGACGTTGCGCAGCACAGGGTTGTAAAGGGGTTCGCGCGGGGAGTCGTTCATGATATTGGCTAGTCGCGGGTAAAGCACGCTCCAAGGCGGATTAGTGTAATTCATGGCATTGGCCTTTTCTTCGAGATTCCAGCCGGCATGTTCGGGATTGTTCCAGTGATTCCAGGTCATGCCGCGCGAGTCGATGTGCAGGCCAATCGGGCAGTCCACGATCAGGTTGTTGAGCACGGGGTTGTCACGGCCGCCGCCGAGCATGATGGCGCGTCCGGCGCGGAAGAAGACATTGCCCTCGATGGTGTCGCCGCAGTCGCAGTCATCCAGATAGACTCCCATGGTGTTAACGTGTTTGTCGTCGCCGCCGCCCAGATGGTGGATGAAATTGTGGCGGATCATGTTGCCCTGGCTGGTCCAGTCGCGTCCGGTGTATAAAGCGCCTGCGTCGCCGGTCTCCATGACCACACGAAAGATATTGTTGAGTTCTATGACGTGTTCATTGCCGCCGTAGGTGATCGCGTTGTGCGGGGCGTCGTGTATCAGGTTATGGCGCACGATTTGTCCGCATCCTTGGGCGCTGATGGCGGGCGCGTAGGTTCTCTGGAAAAGCGCGTAATGGTGTACATGATTGTTCTGGGCGATGTTATTGGCCGGGGCCAGTGATTTGCGGTCTCCGCCGGTGAGCGATATGCCGTTGCGGCCAAGGTGGAAAAGGTCGCAAGAGCGGATCAGGTTCTCGCGTCCGTTGACGCTTATGCCGGTGCCGGCTAGATTTGACAATTCGCAGCCGGCGATATCGATGTGTTCCGTGTCGTTTAGTGAAATGCCGCTGTCGTGCGCGTACTCGAAGGCGAGTCCCAGCAGCTTGATGTGTTTGGCGGATTTGACTTGCAGCATGTTCCGGCGCAAGGTGGCGAGCACTATTTCGGAATTGGCCAGATCGGTTGGCGGGTAGAGGAACAGCAGTTTGGCATCCCGGTCGAGATACCATTCGCCGGGGACATCTAACTCTTCGAGCAGGTTAAGCGCGAAAAAGCGTCGTTTGGCTGATCCCCAGGTCCCGCCCTTGATGCCGTAAATGTGCGGGGCCGCCAGCTTGACGGTTTTATGGTCAGGGTCATAGGCTGCCACGCGGATGACCTCGTCGTACCAGTCATGGGTCCAGTAGCCCAGCAGCCAGACGCCATGGTTCAGATTCCAGCGCGCTGGGCGCGGGTCGTCGAAGACAAAGGCGCCGGGGCGCGGCTTGCGCAGTGCCGGGTCTGGCGCGTCGGGCTTAGCAAGTCCGGTGTCCACGGACTTGTCGAAGCCGGCCCAGCCCGCTTCAGGGGCATCGTCATTGGGCCAGCGCGCCAAGGTCATGGGGTGGCCGTCGACGTAGAGCCAGGGAGCGGGCGGTGTGCCGCGGTAGGATTTCGGAAAGGAGGGGAACGTTTCCTGCGGGAGGTTGCCGAGGTCGCAGACCATGATTTTGCCGTGTGCCGCTGGATAAAGCCGTGCCAAGACTGCGGGGTCGTCCACGGTTTTGAAGTCAATGGCTTTTAGCGTGAGGCCGCCGCGGATGCGCGTTTTGCCTGGCTTTCGGGCACGGTAGACCACCGGCGCCGTTGCGGTGCCGCCATCGCGGTCGGTCAGTTCAAAGGG
>JAQVQN010000297.1 GCA_028701555.1 Kiritimatiellia bacterium
GGCGCGATGCTCGCGCTCATGTTGCTGGGCATGCCCATCGCGTACGCGCTGGGGCTGAGTTCGCTCTTGTATGTGGTTTTATGCACGGACATCTCGCCTATGATAATAGCGCAGCGTGTGTGCATCGGCGCGGACTCGCTGGTGCTGCTGGCGCTGCCTTTCTTCCTGCTGGCGGGGGAGATCATGAACGCGGCCGGCATCACGCGGCGTCTGACGCGTTTCGCGCTAGCCTTGATCGGGCCGCCGCGTGGCGGCCTCTCCTATGTAGTCGTGGCGGTGAACCTGCTGGTGGCGATGGTTTCGGGGGCGGCGGTGGCCAGCGCTGCGGCGGTCGGTTCGACCATGGTGCCGATGATGGTAAAGCAGGGATACCCGCGCAGCTTTGCGGCCGCTCTAAACGCGGCGGCGGCCACGGTGGGTCCGATCATCCCGCCGAGCGTAGGTTTCATAATATACGCATCGGTCTCGGGCGCGTCGGTCGGCAAGCTCTTTCTGGCGGGCACGCTGCCAGGGCTGCTGCTGTCGCTCGGCATGCTGTCCGTGTGCGTCTGCATGGCCTACGGGCACAAATATCCGGCTGGCGAGCGGCACAGCAGGCGCGAGATATGGGATAGCTTCCGCGCTGCCGTGCCGGCCCTGTTTATGCCTGTCATCATTCTCGGCGGGATTTTCGGCGGACTGGTGACGCCGACAGAGGCTGGCGCGCTGGCGGTAGGCTACGGGCTGCTGATCGGCTTGCTGGTCTACCGCTCGCTGACCGCGCGCGATCTGGTCAGGATTCTGATTGTAACGGCCCGTCGCACGGCCTCGATCATGCTGATCATCGCGTGCGCCTCGTGTTTTGGCTTTCTGATAACCCACGCGGTAGATGCCGGGCGCATAATAGGGGTGGTGCAGGGGTTGACCGGCAGCCGTGCGGCGCTGCTGTTGGCACTGCTTGCCGTGATCCTGCTGCTGGGAATGTTCATGGAAGGCGGCAGCATCATGATCATTCTGACGCCGTTGCTGCTGCCTGTGCTGGCGGCCTACAAGATCGATGTTCTGCATTTCGGCGTGATTTTCCAGCTTGCGATCATGGTCGGTCTGCTGACGCCGCCGGTCGGCATGCTGCTATTTGTGATGACAGGCATCGCGCGGGTGCCGGTCAAGACTCTGGTGCGCACACTCTGGCCGTTCTACCTGATGCTGGCGGCTTTGCTTTTGCTGGTGACCTTCGTGCCGCAGTTATCGCTCTGGCTGGCGCACAGCGGCGGCGGCAGCCTGAAATAATTGATAAAATATCAAATTTTATGTATGGTGGTGTTCAAACAGGGGGGCGTAGAATGCGTTTTAATTTAGTAGCTTTAACGGGTGTGCTGTTTGCGGTTGTTTTCGGCATGGCGGAGACTGTCCTGCCGAAGCAACCGTCAGAAGAACGGCCTTTAGCCGAGCGTTTTTCAGAGCCTCCTGCATCGACACGCATCTTACCCATAATTCACTCCCAGAAGGACCGGCCCGAGGAGCAGGACCGGCAATTGCAGGCATTGGCCGCTCGCGGCTTCGGAGGTTTCGCGGGTAATGTCGCCTTTGAGGGTTATGTTGAAGACGAGACGAAGTGGCCGCCTTTCCTGCGTGGCGTTAGAATGGCTAGGGAGGCGGGCATGTCGCTCTGGCTTTATGACGAGCGCGGCTATCCGTCCGGCAGCGCGGGCGATCTCACGTTGCGCGACAATCCCGAGTGGGCGGCGCGCGGGCTGCTGGTAGCCATGACCAATGCGGCTGGAGGCACTGCGGTCTCGCTAAAGCTGCCGCCGGGGCGTCTTTTGCTGGCTTCCGCTCTACCCAGACGCGGGGGAATTATTACGCTCGAAGAAGCGGTCGACCTCACCTCTGCGGTTAAGGACGGCCAGCTCGCTTGGCAGGTGCCGGAGGGCGAGTGGCTTGTGACTGCCATGACTGATGACCTGATTTTCGAAGGTACCCACGCGGCCATCAGTCTGGCCTACAAAAAGCCCTGCATCGATCTGCTGACGCCCGAGCCTACCGCGCGTTTTTTGGCGGTCACGCATGAGCGCTATGCTGAAAGAATGGGAAAAGACCTCGGTAAATATTTTGTCTCCAGCTTCACTGACGAGCCGTCGCTACAGAATCTGTGGTTTCGCCCAATGCCTTACCGTGTGCTGCCGTGGTCTTTGACTATCGAGCAAGAGTTCCGCAAACGCCGCGGCCGCACGTTGCTTCCGCTGCTGCCAGCGCTGGTGGCCGATGCCGGACAGGAGGGTGCCAGGGCCAGATACGATTTCTGGCATACGGTCGGTGAACTGGTGTCGGAGAACTATTTCGGGCAGATTCAGGAATGGTGCGCAAAGCACAATATACTTTCTGGAGGACACCTGCTGATGGAAGAGAGCCTTTCGGCGCATGTGCCGCTTTACGGCGATTTTTTTAGTTGCGTACGCCGCCTAGATGCGCCCAGTATCGACTGCCTGACCAGCCTGCCGCCGGAGGTGCCGTGGCAGATCGCCCGCATGATCGGCAGTGTCGCTGACTTGGAGGGGCGCACAGTCACTATGTGCGAGGTTTCCGATCATAGTCAGCGTTACCGGCCCAAGGGTGATATGCGTCCGGTAAGGGTTGTGACCGAGGACGAAATCCGAGGCACCTGCAATCGTCTGGTCTGGGGCGGCATCAATACGCTGACCAGTTATTACGCATTCGATGGTTTGAGCGACGAGCAGTTGTGCCGCATCAATAAGCATGTCGGTCGTTGCCAGACCATGCTGCGCGGCGGGCATCAGGTGGCAGATGTGGCGGTGCTTTATCCGGTTGAAAGCCTGTGGGTCAAGTTTATCCCGTCTTTGCGAGGTGCCAGCGACGAGGTTGCGGTGCGCCGCATCGAAAGTGTCTTTGATGCGGTCAGCGCCGCTCTTTTCAGATCCAACCGCGACTTCACTTATGTAGATTCACGAACGCTTAGGGTCGCTGACACCGAAGACGGCGTATTGCGGCACAACGAGCTGCGCTGGCGCGTGCTGGTGCTGCCAGCAGCAGACACGCTGCCGTTTGCGGCCTGGAAAAAGATCCAGCGATTCTGGCGCGGCGGCGGGGTGGTCATTGCTGTCGGTGCGCTGCCGACTAACTGCGAGAAGGAGCAGCCATCGCCGCAGGTGCAGGCGATCGCGCACGAGATCTTCGGCGCAGGCGAGTGGCCCAAGCAGGTCGCCAACAGCGCAGGCGGGATGGGTATCGCGTTGCCGGCCGGCATGTCCGCGCTGGTCCCCAAGGCGATAGACGCTGTGCTTGAACGCGATGCAGAAATCACGCAAGCAGGTTCGTCGGTCAGGATCACGCGTCGGTTCATCGACGGACACGACGTGTATTTCGCGATCAACGACAGCGCTAATGATTTTATCGGAACAATAACTTTCTGCGGTAAAGGGGTTGAAGAGCAGTGGGATCCGGCGACCGGGTCGGTAACCACATTGGCAGACGGGGTCAAGGTTCCACTGCGGCTGGGAGCTTACGGATCAATGTTTTTCCGAGCTCGCAAGGCCGGTTCGCCGCGCCGTTGCAAGGATGCCGGCAAGGTTATGCTCACATTTGACATCGAACCCCTACCGGACACTGGAACGCCTACGGTCGGGCAGGGGACACATGTGCGCTCAGAGTTCGACGGCAACGCGCGGGACGGTTGGCTCGCTCGGGCCACACTGACTAAAGCGCAGGTAGACACGCACCTTTTCGTCAGTTTCGATTATGCGCAGCCTTTGGACTTACGTGGCAATTACGGGTTGGCGATTGATTTTTCAGTGCCGGATGGGCAGCGCACACC
>JAQVQN010000011.1 GCA_028701555.1 Kiritimatiellia bacterium
ACAAGTTGCGTGGCAAACCGCAATCTGATGCCGTGTAGAGCAGACTTGCTGTTTTTTAAGGTCAATCGACAAAGTAAATGAACACCCTGCGCGCGCGCAAAACAAAAAAACGGCGTCAGCCCTTAGGCCGAACGCCGCTATTTTAGCTTAAACATACGCCAGCATGATGACTTCAGCGCATCAGCATGATTGTTCCGATAATCTTCTTGGTATTGAGCTTCTTAACCGGCGACAAACTTTCCGTGTATGTTCTCGTATCCAGATCTTCAACCTCAGTTGGAGTAGCCGCAGTGAAAGACATTGTGTTAATTTGTGCGGGGTTTTCCGAAACTACACTCCACGGCCCATCCGCTTTCGCCATAAACGCTAACGCCGCAAGCACCAACACCAGACAGCCAATGCTCTCTTTAATTTTCATAAATTCACCTTTCACGTCAAATTAAACCCTTACCCAAAAGTATTAATATTATCAAATAACCGTTTCAAAACGTCAACCACTATTAAATCTATTTTTTGCTCCATTAAGAGCGCGGCTGCAACCAGGTACACAGCGCCTCCATTTTGAACTTGTTCCTGCACTTCCGATTTCCCGCCCCGAATTACGTGAGCTTGCCCTGTTTCCATACTTACAGCACATTGCTAGCGCAAGGCACTACACGAGTTTTTGTAACGCGACAAGCTTCAAAGGGTTATTATTAGGCAGGTAGCTAATGTATCTCGCTTATCAATCTAAAAGGCTCCAAGGTAATGCTCATGGCTATGCAGCGGCTATTGCGTTCCACTACGATCATTCTAGTTGTTGTCCTGGCTTTGCCCGCAGCTACCTGGCTATGGTCATTCGGCGGGCCTCAACCTGAGGTCACAGTTCCACCGGAAAACAAATTAGTGCCTCGCGCACTTTTTGTCATGGCTCACCCAGATGACGAGTTCGGTGTTTTCGGAAGAATGCTGCACCTTCAAGACCTCAACACGGAAATCTGGTGCGCTTGGACCATCGGCGGCAACCATAAACGCGACTTGGAAGCTAAGAGCGCGATGCGCGATATCGGCATACCCGACGAGCGCCTGCTCTTCCTTAGTACAGGTGGCTTGGGTGATGCAGCTTCCCTAGCTAAAACCATTGAAGCTTTAAGGGAGTTGCTGGCAACACGCCATTTCGAAGAAGTTTATGTTGTGGCTTACGAAGGCGGGCACTTCCAGCATGACCTGACAAATTTCGCTGTGGCGCAGGCTGCCAAACTTTCAGGCACCAGCAGTCGGCTTTATGAGTTCCCGCTCTACAACCTTTGCGGGTTGCGGGTAAACGCTTTCCGACTGACCTCCCGCCCCAGTCCTGTTTGCGGCCTCACGCTCGCGCCGGACAGAGTCCGTTTCATCCGTGCACTCGCGAACCACTACCCCAGCCAGCGCCATATCACTGAAGGCTTCTTGCGTTTCATGCCATACGCGCGACAGTGCCAGCCACGCTGGCGACCCCTGCCTGCTTGGGACTACACGAAACCACCTCATCACGGCCTTTTGTGGCACGACGCCAATCCCCGCCAAAGACTGAAACGCTCATACCGCGAGTCAATGATCAATGTGATCAAGACTTACTCAGAAACACTTTAAGGGGGCCGCGTTAAAGCGACCCCCTTGGTCTCAGCGCCGCCCGCGCAAGCGGCCGTGTTTCAGGAAACCGTCGTAGTTACGCATCAGCAGGTGCGATTCCATCTGGCGCAAGGTGTCAAGCGCCACGCCCACGATGATCAGCAGACTGGTGCCGCCGAAGAACGAGGCCATCTCCCAAGGCAACTGCATCATGCCGCGCAACAACTGCGGCACAAGCGCGATGATCAATAGCCCGGATCCGCCTATGAGCGTGACGCGCGTCATAAGGGCATCGAGATATTCCGCCGTTGCGCGCCCCGGACGAATACCGGGCACATAAGAGCCTTCGCGCTTCAGATTCTCGGATATCTGCATGGCATTGAACTGTGTCGCTACCCAGAAAAAGGCGAAGAACATGATCAGCAGCGCATAGACTGCCAGATGAATCGGGCTGGTCATATCTACCAATTGCGTCCCCAGCCACTTCAGCCAAGACAGCCAAGTGTACTCGGGCGGTATACGGCTGAGAATGGCCGACGGAAACTGGATCAGCGGCCCTGCGAAGATGATCGGCATGACGCCGGTGTAGTTAACGCGCAGCGGCATGTAGGTCTGCTGCATCCCGTAGGAGCGTCCGCCGCCTCCCGCCGCAGCACGCCGCGTAGAGTGTATGGGCACCTTACGCATGCCTTGGGTCAACATGACCGTGCCCATCGTAATGGCGAAGCCGAACAGCAACAGCAACAGCAACTCGATCGGGCTATTGGTGGCATTGATGCCGCCCAGTCCGAAATAGCGTGTCCACGCCTCCACGATCGCCACCGGCAGTCGCGAGGTTATGTTGATCATGATAATCAGCGAGGTGCCGTTGCCGATACCGCGCTGCGTTATCTGGTCGGCCAGCCACATCACAAACAACGAGGCCGTGGTCATGCATATTACGGTCACAATGTTGAAGCCCAAACCCGGGCGCGTGACGATCTGCACATTACCCAAGCCAAATGAGGCCGGGTTCTGCAGGGCCGTCGCCAGAGCGAACGACTGAAACACGCAAATGCCGATGGTCAGATAGCGGGTATACTGGGCCATCTTCATGCGGCCCGACTCCCCTTCCCGAGACAGACGCTCGAACTGGGGGATCACCGCTGTCAGCAACTGAATGATAATCGAGGCGCTGATATACGGCCAGATGCTGAGGAAGCCCACGGCGCACTGATTTAGCGCGCCGCCGCTGAACACATTGAACCAATCCATCAGCCCTCCGCCAGCGGCGGACTGCTTGCGGATTTCGTCCAAGGCATGCTGCAGCGTCTGCCAATCTACGCCCGGCGTGGGGATCATGGAGATCAGACGGCTGATAAAGACCAGTCCGGCTGTCAACAGTATCCTTTTCCGCAGTTCAGGAATCTTGAACGTGTTCGCAAAAGTGGCAAGCATTGGCATGATACGTTTCCTCAAACAAGTTCGACACTGCCGCCGGCGGCTTCGATTTTGGCCTTGGCCGAAGCGCTGGCACCATTGACCTTGACCGTCAGCTTCTTAGTCAAGTCGCCATCGCCTAGAACTTTAACGCCGTCGTACTTGCTCGAGAACAAGCCGCTGGCGCGCAACACGTCTAAGGTCACCTCAGTCCCGTTATCAAAACGCTCAAGATCTTTGACGTTGAGTGCAAAATACTCGACGCGGTTGAAATTTTTGAAGCCGCGTTTCGGCAGGCGCCGGATCAAAGGCATCTGGCCGCCCTCGAAACCTAGCTTGCCCTTGTGCCCTTTGCGGGCATTCTGGCCCTTGTGACCGCGCGTCGACGTTTTACCCATGCCGGAACCGCAGCCGCGCCCCACACGTTTGGGGGCTTTACGCGCGCCCGGCGTATTTTTCAATGATGACAGATCCATGATTAACTCCTAGATTCTTAAGCGCGGGCGGCCGCGATTTCCTCAGCCGAACGCAGATTGTTCAGCGCGTCAACAGTGGCCTTGACCACGTTCAGACGGTTCTTGCTGCCCAGGGATTTCCCGATTGCATCGCGTACTCCAGCAGCTTCAAGCACCGGCCGCATCCCGCCGCCGACAATCAGCCCCGTTCCGTCAGGCGCAGGCTTCAAAAGCACACGCCCTCCGTCACAAACGCCGGTCACGGCATGTGGAATGGTCTTACCATCCAATTTGATGCGCATCATCTCTTTCTTGGCAGACTCGCCGCCTTTGCGGATCGCATCGCTGACCTCGTTGGCCTTGCCAAACCCGAAGCCTACCCGACCCTCGCGGTCACCGACAACCACCACCGCACTGAAACTGAAACGGCGGCCGCCTTTGACCACTTTGGCGCACCTGTTCACGAACACAACGCGTTCGTCGAACTCTCTCTGTCCCTGCCCCTCACTACGGGGATATTTAGCCTCTGCGCTCACTTAGCCTCCTCTGCCACATCTGCGGCACGCTCGGATATTCTCAGCCCAGCCGCGGTAGCGGCTTCCACGATCTGCTTGACTCGTCCGTGGAACTTGAACCCGCCGCGGTCAACGACCACGAGCGATATGCCTTTTTCCTTGGCCAGACTAGCGGCCTGCTCGCCGACCAGCTTGGCGGTTTCCAGATTGCATGGCTTCGACTCTTTCAGCGTGGAAGTCGAAGCTAACGTGCACATGGCACTATCATCTATAAATTGCACGTAGATGTGCTTGTTAGAGATGTAAATTGCCATGCGCGGACGTTCAGCCGTTCCTTTGATGCGCTGACGCAGGCGCATATGGCGGCGGGCACGTTGTGTTTTACGGTTAAAACTCATTTCTCTTCAGCTCCGTTCAGGCGTTAAGCTACAGTCTTGCCCTGCTTGCGGCGAATCTGTTCGCCAGCATACTTGATTCCCTTGCCCTTGTATGGCTCGGCCGGGTAATAACTGCGGATGCGGGCTGCCGCTTCTCCGACCAGCTCCTTGCTGATCCCTTCGACCGTCACGTTCACGCCAGCAGCATCAACCGTGACCTTAATGCCATCGGGTATCAGATACTCTTTAGGCGAGGCGAACCCCAGCGACAGGCTCAGCTTCTGACCTTGCAGCACGGCCTTAAAGCCGGTACCGTCAATATTCAGCGCTTTCTTGTAGCCATTGGTCACGCCTTCGATCATGTTTTTGACCAAAGTGCGGCTCAACCCGTGACAGCTCCTTTGCATTCGCGTGTCATCCGCCCGAGTGACCAGCACTTTACCGTCTTCGACCTTGACGGCTATCCCTCTCTGGAAAGTCCGGCTCAGCTCGCCTAACTTGCCTTTGACAGTCACAGCATTGTCCTCTGCCGTGACCGTGACGCCAGCAGGGATCGCGACCGGTTGTTTACCAATTCTCGACATTGTTGCAGCCCTCTTACCAGATTGTGCAGATCAACTCACCGCCCAGCTTACGCTTGCGGGCTTCTTTACCGCTCAAGATGCCACCCGACGTGCTCACTATCGCGACCCCAAGGCCACCCAGCACGTTAGGTATCTCTTGAACCTTACAGAATTTACGCAGCCCAGGCCTGCTCTCGCGGCGTAAACCGCGTATCGCAGGCTCGGCATCGTCGTTATACTTCAGCTCGATGCTCAGAACGCTTGGCACTGTCTGAGTCATCGTGAAGTCCGTAATATAGCCTTCTTCCTTCAAGACCCGGGCAATCTCGCCTTTTATGCGTGAACCCGGAAGCTCGATTGCGGGAAGTTCGGCCTTTAGCCCGTTGCGTATGCGCAACAGCATGTCAGAAATAGGATCCGACGTCATTATTCTCTCCTCACCAGCTTGCCTTAGTCACACCCGGGATCATTCCCGAAACCGCCAGCTCGCGGAAGCAGATACGGCAGAGCTGGAACTTACGAATATAAGCACGCGGGCGTCCGCAACGGGAACACCTGTAGTACTTGCGCGAAGAAAACTTCGGCGGACGCTTGGCTTTTTCCATCAGACAGGTCTTAGCCATATTGAAAAATCTCCTTATTTGCCGGCGAACGGCATTCCCATGATCTCGAGCAGCGCGCGCGCACTCTTGTTTTCCGGAGCTGTCGTCACAAATGTGATGTCCATTCCGACATCGTTTCCGTGCATACCGGAGTCCGTCAACTCGGGGAAAATCGTGTGCTCTTTCAAACCCAGAGTGTAGTTGCCCCGTCCGTCAAAACCGCGCACCGAAACACCGCGGAAGTCGCGAATACGCGGCAACGCACTGTTCACCAGACGATCGAAGAACTCAAACATCCGAATACCGCGCAAAGTCACCTTCGCGCCGATAACCATTCCTTCGCGCAGCTTGAAGTTCGATATACTCTTGCGCGCTTTACACAGCACCGGCTTCTGACCGCACAGCTTGGTAAAATCATCCAAAATCGCCTTCTGCACATCCTTCTCGACAATGCCGAAAGCCATGTTGAGCACCACCTTTTCAAGTCGCGGCACCAACATCTTGTTCTTGACACCGAGCTTCTCCTGAAGCTTCGGCGCCAATTCCTTAACGTATTTATCTTTGAGTCTGGCCATTTGCGCCTCCCTTAGTCAAGGATCTTACCCGAAGCCTTGGATTTACGCACCATCTGGTCACCATCCTTCACCCTGCTGATGCGCACGCCCTTCTTGGCTTCAGGATCGTAAGGCATCAGATTCGAAAGGTTGATCGGTGCCTCGCGCTCCACGATCCCGCCGTTAGGCGCACTCTCGGAACGGCGGATGGCCTTCTTAACCATATTCAGACCCTGCACTACCGCCGCCCCTTTGTCTGGGATAACGCGCAGCACTTTGCCGGTCTGTCCGGCTGCGTCGCCGGTAATCACGATGACCGTGTCATCTTTTCTTATTCTCGCAATGCTCATGCTCTTTCCTAACCCGTAACCGTTTTGACGGCGCTTGGCCGGTCCGGCCGGCCCCGCTGCGTCATCAGCGTCACGGACGCTCACTGGTTGCGGAAACGTGTTCAGGCCGCAAGGCCGTTTCACACGACTTCCGGTGCCAGTGAAATGATCTTCATGTAGTTTTTGTCACGCAGCTCACGGGCCACAGGCCCGAAAATGCGCGAGCCCACAGGGTTCATCTTGTTGTCGACGATCACGCAAGCGTTATTGTCAAAACGCACAACTGAACCGTCGGAACGAGTGATCGGCTGACCGGTGCGCACTATCACTGCTGTGCATACCTGCCCCTTCTTGACGGCACCAGCAGGAGCCGCCTCTTTGATGGCCACGCGAATCACGTCGCCAAGGTGCGCGTACCGCTTGCGCTGCCCGAGGACACGGAAACACATGGCCCTTTTCGCGCCGGTGTTGTCCGCCACCACCATTTCAGTCTGTTCCTGAATCATTTACTTGACCTCCGGTTTGACAATACGCCAACGTTTGGTCGCGCTCAACGGACGCGTTTCCATGATGGTGACATTGTCACCGACCTGGGCCGTATTGTCTTCATCATGCGCGTGGTATTTCTTGAAGCGGCGCACAACTTTACCGTAAAGCGGATGACGCTCGCGCCGTTCGCCTTGCACTATCACTGATTTGATGCCGCTCTTGCTGACCACAACACCCTTGCGGGCTTTGCGCGCACCGCGCTCTTTAATTGACTCGGCCATGCTATTTAGCCTCCCGCTCAGATTGCACCGTTTTCATGCGCGCAATGTCACGACGCATACCGCGCATTTGCACAGGTTTGTCAACCGCGACGCCCGACCTGTGTCTGATACGCATGTTGTTCAGCTCCTGCGACAACTCACGCATCTTCACTCCGAGCTCGTCGGCTCCCATTTCTCTCAAGTCTCTTGCTTTCATCGTTACGTCAGGCTCCCGTTGCGTTACGCGCGATCAGCTTGGTTCTGATGCCGAGTTTAGTGTCTGCCAAACGCAGGCATTCACGAGCCACGGAATCCGGCACTCCGCCGATCTCGAACAATATCTTTCCGGGCAGTATCACGGCTACCCATAACTCCGGGTTGCCTTTGCCGCCACCCATACGAACTTCAATCGGCTTGCGCGTCACCGGTTTGTCCGGAAAAATACGTATCCAAAGCTTGCCTTTACGCTTCATCTCACGATTGATCACAACACGGCAGGCCTCGATCTGGGTGTTGGTAAGAAAACCGCGTCCCAGCGCCTTCAAACCAAACTCGCCATAGGCAAGCTGATCGCCGGAAGTCGCGAAACCGGAGCGGTTACCTTTAAACTGTTTGCGGTGTTTAACCCGCTTAGGCATTAGAGGCATCTTTTCTCCTCCTCTGGCCGCCGGAACGCACCGGCTGGAAATCGTCCTTCTTGCATATCCATACCTTGACGCCGATCAGTCCTGCGGTGGTGTGCGCCTCCGCAAAGCCGTAATCGATGTTGGCGCGCAGCGTATGCAGCGGCACCTTGCCCTGCTTGCTCCACTCCACACGCGAAATCTCGGCCCCGTTGATACGTCCGCTGCAGCGGATTTTGATGCCGTCCACACCCATGTCCATCGCGACCTTCTCGGCCCGTTTCATGGCGCGCTTCAGAGCAACCCGGCGTTCAACCTGCTGCGCGATGCTTTCAGCCACAAGCTGCGCATTCGCGTCAGGATCACGAACTTCCTGTATCTCAAGGTATATTTCTTTGCCGGTCTTCTTAGCCAGCTCTTGACGGATGTTGTCCACATCCTGCCCCTTGCGACCGATCACCACGCCCGGACGGGCAGTGAACAGGTTGATACGCACACGGTTGGCATAACGCTCGATCAGGATCTGAGTGATCGCTGCGCTTTCGAGACGTTTCTTAACCAGTTCACGTATCATCAGGTCTTCAGCCAGCAGTTCGCCGAACTGACGCTTGTTGGCATACCAACGGCTGCGCCACTGCTTGTCAACCGCGACCCGGAAACCAATCGGATTTACTTTCTGTCCCAATGTTTTGCTCCTTTAAAAAGTCGCCGGCGTCACTGACCGTCAGTCAGGACTACCTTGCAATGACTCAGCCTCTTGGCGATCGGGCTCGCGCTTCCGCGGGCACGCGGCCAGAACCGGCGCATGCGCGTCCCCTCGTCGAACACGCACTGGCTCACCTTGAGCGCGTCCACATCGAGGTTGGCGTTGTTCCGCGCGTTCGCCACCGCCGACTTGAGCGTCTTGCTCAATATCAGCGCAGCTTTTCGCGGACTGAATTCAACTACTTTCAGGGCCTCGCCCACCGGCAACCCCTGGCACTTGCGCGCCAAAGGACGACCTTTCTGCGCCGACATCCTGACATTACGGGTGATTGCAGTCACTTCCATTCTTCAGACTCCGTTATTTCGCGACCGCCTTGTCCGTGTGAACACCGTGTGACCTGAAAGAACGCGTCGGCGCAAACTCGCCCAGACGGTGTCCCACCATGTTTTCGGTGATGAAGATCGGCATATGCTGCTTGCCATTGTGTATGGCAAACGTATGCCCGACAAAATCCGGCAGAATCATGGAACGGCGCGACCAGGTTTTGATCGGCTGCTTCCTGCCGGAAGCGTTCATTTTCTCGACTTTCTCGAGCAGGCTCTTCTGAACGTAAGGGCCTTTTTTAATAGACCTTGACATGCTTTACTTTCTCCGCTTCAAGATGTACCTGCTGCTGGTCTTGCGGCGACTGCGTGTCTTGCCGCCCTTAGCCAGCTTACCCCAAGGCGAACGCGGGTGACTGCCGCCGGAAGTGCGGCCTTCGCCGCCGCCCATCGGATGGTCAACCGGGTTCATGGCCACACCACGCCCGGTCGGACGTATGCCCATCCAGCGCTTGCGTCCGGCCTTGCCGAGCTTGATGCCGCTCCACTCCGCGTTGCCGACCTGCCCGATCGTGGCCATGCAGGTAGCACGTACCAGCCGGATTTCGCCGGACGGCAGCTTCAGCGTCACAAAGTCGCCGTCACGCGCCATCACCTGACAACTGTTGCCAGCCGACCGCGCCAGCTTGCCGCCCTTGCCGGGAACCATCTCGATATTGTGGACGTATAGCCCCAACGGTATCTGTGAAAGCGGCAAGGCATTGCCCACGCTGGGCTCAGCCTCAGGCCCCGCCATCACAGCGTCATTCACCTTCAACCCGGCCGGCGCCAAAATATAGCGCTTCTCGCCGTCCACATACTTAAGCAAAGCCAAGTTTGCAGAACGGTTTGGGTCGTAGGCGATCGCCTCCACACGCGCCGGAATGCCGATCTTGTCTCGGCGGAAATCGACGATGCGGTACCTGCGCTTCACTCCGCCACCGCGGTGACGCACCGTGATGCGCCCCATGTTGTTACGGCCGGCGTTGCTTTTGCGCGCCTCGGTCAGCCCACGCTGAGGTTTGACCTCGGTAATCTCTTCGAAGGTCGACGCGACCCGATGCCGCAAGCCTTCGCTTCTAGGTTTGAATGTCTTAAGCCCCATGGCTAGTTATCCTCTCCGGCGGCTTTAGATTATCTCTATGCGCTCGCCCGCTTTGACCGTGACGATCGCGCGCTTCCAAGATGAATCGCGCACCACACGGCGATTGCGCAACGTCCGCAAAACGCCCTTGTAAATTTGGGTTCTTACACCCAACACATGTACGCCGAACTGCTCTTCGACCGCTTTCTTGATCTCGATCTTGTTGGCAGCGCGCGCAACTTCGAGCATGTACCTGTTGTCACAGGCCAACCGCGTACCCTTTTCAGTGATCTGCACCCTGCGGATTATCCCGGCGTGTTTCATGCGCCCACCTCCGTAGATTTGCCATTCTGCATACGCTTCTGCAAAGCCTCGAAGCCAGCCTTGGTCGCCACCAGCGACCGGTACCGCAGCAGAGCATAAACGTCAACCTCAGCCGCGCTGACAACCTCAACCTTAGGCAAGTTCCGCGCCGCAAGCATAACCTTATCCTCATGCTGATCCAAAACAATCAGCGTGGTGGCTTGCGCACCAAGCTTTTTAAGGAGATCCTTTATCAGCTTGGTCTTGGGTTCGGCCAGATCGAAGCGCTCGATCACCGTCACCTCGCCGCCAGCGATCTTTTCGCTCAAAGCGCGGTCAAACGCCAACTGACGCACCTTGCGGTTGATCTTCTGCGTGAAATCGCGCGGCTTGGGACCAAAGGCCACACCACCGCCGCGCCACACAGGACTCTGGCGGTAACCCGCGCGAGCACGGCCCGTGCCCTTTTGTTTCCACGGCTTTTTGTTGCTTCCGGCGACCTCGCCTTTATGCAGGGTCGATGCCGAGCCAGCACGGCCGGCGTTGCGAATCGCGACCACCGTGTCTTTCACAGCCTGCTCGCCCTTGTCGAGCACCAGCATGTCGTCCGCGATCGCCATCTCGCCCGCGGCATCGCCTGCCGGATTAAAAACCTTGATAGCACTCATCGGTTCTCCAACCCCTATTTCTTCAGGGCTTTCCTGATAATGACCACACCGTTCTTCGGTCCCGGAATTGAGCCGCGCACCAGCAGCAGATTCTCTTCGCCGCGCACTTGCGCAATCGCCAGATTGCGCCCCTTCCGGTTGACCGCGCCCATGTGGCCCGGCATCCGCTTGCCTTTCTCAACCCAACCCGGAAGATCACGCGCGCCGATCGAACCGATGCGGTGCTTCGAGTGTCCGCCATGCGTGTGAGGGCCGCCGCCGATGCGGTAGCGGCGTATAACGCCCGCGAAACCGCGACCTTTGGTGATACCCGACACGTCGACGTATTTAACGCCGTCAAAAATGTTAACCGTGACTGTGTCGCCAGCCTTGACCTCCTCGCCGTCGTCCAGACCAAATTCATTGGTCACGCGGCAAGGCGTCACGCCTGCAAGTTCGAAGCGCTTGGCCTGCGCCTTGGAAAGACGCGATGCCTTCTGCTCCTCGAAACCGAGCTGCACGGCCTTGTACCCGTCAGTTTCAGGCGTTTTCACCTGAACCACCGGACACGGCCCCGCCTCTATCACTGTCACCGCAACCCTACGACCCTGCTCATCATAGATCTGGGTCATACCAATTTTTCTGCCGATTAAGCCTTCCATGGTGTCACCGTCCTTAAATCCGAATTGTGATATCCACGCCAGCAGGCAGGTTCAACTTCTTGAGCTCGTCGACGGTTTTAGCCGTCGGCCCTACAATATCCAGCAGCCGTTTGTGCGTGCGCATCTCAAACTGGTCCATGGACTTCTTGTCCACATGCGGGCTCCGGTTCACCGTGAAACGCTCAATCCTCGTCGGCAGAGGAATCGGTCCCACAACCTGTGCTCCGGTACCGCGGGCTGTGTCGATTATATCGCTCACCGCCTGATCCAGCACCCTGTGATCGTACGCTTGCAAACGTATGCGTATACGCTGACTTTGCATTCTAACGTTACCTGTTCAGTAGTTGTTCTCTAACCGTCCGCGGCACCACCGCAAATTCGCCAGGCTCCATCGTGTAGCTGGCCCGTCCGCGTGAAAGCGACCGGATTGCGGTTGAGTACCCGAATAGTTCTGCCAACGGCACCTGCGCGCGCACGATCTGCATGTCTCCACGCGTCGTCATGTCACGCACCGAACCGCGGCGGCCGTTAATATCCCCCATGATGTCGCCGACATAATCGGCAGGCGTCACGATGTCGAGGGACATGATCGGCTCCAGCAATTCCGGCGAAGCAGCCAAAGCCGCCTCCCGGAACCCCATTACGGCCGCGGTTCTGAAAGCCACGTCTGTTGCCGTCTCCTCATCCATAAACACGACATCTGTGACCTTCGCCAGCACGTCCTTCATCGGGTACCGCGCCAAGACTCCAGTCAAAATGCCGTCCGTCAATCCCTGCTCCACGCAGTCGGCCAGTTTATTGTCCGGCAGCTTGCGCCTGACACCGGAGGTTATCTCCACCTCGTTGCCGACACCCCGCTCCCGGGCAACCACCTCTACCGTCAATTGCGCGTAGTGACGCTTCCCGCCCAGCTCTCGGTCAAACAGATAAGTGCTATTTGACGTTGCTGTGACAGTCTCGTAATACGACACCATCGGACGGCCGATGTTGGCCTCACATTTGAACTCTCGGCGCAGGCGGTCCACTAAAATCTCAAGGTGCAACTCGCCCATGCCGCTCAAAATCGTCTGCCCCGTCTCCGCGTCAACACGCACCTGGCAGGTCGGGTCCTCTGCCGCCAACAGAGCCATTGACTCCGCCAGCCTCTCCTTGTCCGCGCGTGACTTGGGTTCAATCGCCATGAACATCACCGGCTCCGGCACCGTGATGCGCTCCAAATAAATCGGCTGGTGCTCAGCACAGAGAGTGTCTCCCGTGGTCGATTCCTTAAGCCCCACAATCGCCCCGATCTCTCCCGCACCCAACTCTTCCACTTCGGTCTGCTCATCCGCGAACAGACGCACTATCTTCAAAATTCTTTCGCGCTTGCGGCTGCGCGGGTTGAAAACGTTTTGACCCTTCTTAACAACACCGGAATAAACCCGCACAAAAAACAGCCGCCCCACATATGCATCCGTCGCAATCTTAAAGACCAAAGCCGTCAACGGCTCCGCCGCGCTATGCTCGCGCGTCACCGTCTTCTCGCTCTTCAAATCAGTCGCTTGCACCGCAGGTCGGTCAACCGGCGACGGCAAATACCATACCACCGCATCCAACAGCGGCTGCACCCCTTTGTTCCGCAATGACGAGCCGCATAAAACCGGCACCAGCCTGCCCGCGATCACCGAACGGCGCAATGAGGCGCGCAACGCATCAGCGGAAAGCTCGGGATTCTCAAAATAGGTGTCTACCAGATGCTCGTCGGCCTCCGCCGCCTGTTCGCACAATTCCGCGCGCGCCGCCTGCGCCGCAGCCTTCAAATCTTCCGGAATCTCAAACTCGCTCACGTCCCGGCCTTCGCTGCCCTCGTCGAACCTCATGCCCCGCATCTCTAGCAGGTCGATCACTCCGCTGAACTCAGCAGCCTGCCCGATCGGCATCTGCAGACACACCGGATTGGCCTTTAGCTTCTCGCGTATCTCCGCCACGCATGCGTTGAAATCTGCCCCCATCCGGTCCATCTTGTTGACGAAAGCTATGCGCGGCACATTGTATCGGTCAGCCTGGCGCCAGACCGTCTCGGACTGCGGCTGCACTCCGCCCACTGCACAAAAAACGCCCACAGCGCCATCCAACACGCGCAGTGAGCGTTCCACTTCAATCGTAAAGTCAACATGCCCCGGCGTGTCTATCAGGTTTATACGCACATTCCGCCAGGCACAGGTAATCGCGGCGCTGGTTATCGTTATTCCGCGCTCGCGCTCCTGTAGCATCCAGTCGGTGACAGTGTTGCCGTCGTCTACGTTGCCGAGACGGTGCGTGCGCCCTGCATAGAAAAGAATACGCTCTGTCGTTGTGGTCTTGCCCGCATCAATGTGGGCCACAATGCCGATGTTGCGTACATCGCAAAGCGATACCGTGCCGCCGTCCGAGCCTTGCCCGGACGCGGTCAAACCACGTTTATCTGCCTTGCTTTCCAAGACGCTCACCCTTCACCCTGACTTTTCAAAGAACCATCCGGAAACTTGCGACTTTAGGCTGGCGGTGCTTTTTCTCTCCGCCACGCATATAAGTCTAACAGTCTTCCGGTTTTTAGTTACCGCAGCAACACTATCGCGCGCTTCCAGTAACCATTTTTAAAACCTACCACGCATAATGCGCAAAGGCCTTGTTGGCCTGCGCCATCTTGTGCGTGTCATCGCGCTTCTTGATCACATTACCTTGATTGTTGTAAGCTTCTATCAGCTCTAAAGCCACAGCTTTGGGCATCGGCGTACCGCGCCGCGAACTGGCGCAGGTAGTCATCCACCGCAGCGCCAGCGACAACTGCCGCGCCGGACGGATCTCCACCGGCACCGGATAGGTCGTGCCGCCAACGCGACGCGACTTGACTTCGACCTTTGGCTTCATGTTAGCGATCGCCGTGTCCATAACCTCGACCGGATCCTTGCCTGTCTTCTCGCGCAACTCTTCAATCGCGCCGTACACGATCCGCTCGGCCGTGGTCTTCTTGCCGCTCTTCATCAGGGCGCGCACAACCCGGGCGACCAACTCGCTGTTGTACTTGGGATCCGCCGGATGCGCCCTCTTCACTGCTCTACGCCGTCTTGCCATATTTTTAGCTCCGCCCGTCTATTCAGCTTTCTTCTGACGCTTCATGCCGTATTTTGAACGGCTACGGTTACGCCCGGAAACACCCAGACTGTCTAGGCATCCGCGCACAATATGATAACGCACACCCGGAAGATCCTTGACACGCCCGCCGCGCACCAGAACAACACTGTGCTCTTGCAGATTGTGCCCCTCGCCGGGAATGTAGGCCGTCACTTCGTAACCCGTTGTCAAACGCACACGCGCAACCTTGCGCAACGCCGAATTGGGCTTCTTGGGCGTCTGGGTTTTCACGACAAGGCAAACTCCGCGACGCTGCGGACACGCCTTGAGCGCTGGCGACTTGCTCTTCTTGCGCATCTGGACACGTCCCTTGCGCACTAACTGGTTGATCGTCGGCATCTGATGCTTACCCTTCCAATTGGTAATAAATGGATGATTAAATTATCACAGTGCGTTGCATGGAAGCAAGCGTGGATTTTATTAAAATGAACTTTTTTTTACGCACCCTTAATTGTAATCGGGATCAGTGCTGACACTGATGCCGCTCCTGACGCTGGGCGTCCTGCCCTTCAAGCTTTTTCGGGGTGCTTA
>JAQVQN010000298.1 GCA_028701555.1 Kiritimatiellia bacterium
GGGCTCTTTGGTGCGGTCGAGCACGGTGATGGTCTTGGCGGTGGAGGGAATGGCCATAGCAAATGATTTGATGTCAAAGGGACGGTAGAGGCGCACTTTAATGACGCCGACCTTCTCGCCTTTGCCAACCAGTTCTTCCACAGTTTCGTGGACGGTCTCGGCCCCGGAACCCATGATTACGATGATATGTTCTGCATCGGGAGCACCGACATACTCAAAGAGGTGATACTGGCGGCCGGTCAGTTTCGCGAACTTGTCCATGGTTTTCTGGACAATGGCGGGGGTTGCGGCATAGAAGGGGTTGACGGTCTCGCGACCTTGGAAATTGACATCCGGGTTCTGGGCGGTGCCGCGCAGAACCGGTTTCTCCGGGTTGAGCGCACGGGCGCGGTGGGCGGCGACAAGGTCGTCGTCTATCATCGCGCGGACAATCTCCGGGTCGATGTCTTCGACCTTCTGCACCTCGTGAGATGTGCGGAAACCGTCAAAAAAATGCACGAAAGGCACGCGCGCTTCCAATGTGGCGGCATGCGCGATAGTCGCTATGTCCAGCACCTCTTGGACGCTGTTGGATGCCAGCATGGCGAAACCGGTCTGGCGGCAGGACATGATATCGCCGTGGTCGCCGAAGATCGAAAGCCCCTGACATGCCAGAGCCCGAGCGGAGACATGGAAGACCGTGGGGGTCAACTCGCCGGCGATCTTGTACATGTTCGGGATCATCAACAGCAGGCCCTGCGATGCGGTAAAGGTGGTGGTGAGCGCGCCGGTGGTCAAAGCTCCGTGAACCGCGCCAGCGGCGCCGCCTTCGGACTGCAGTTCCACCACTTGCGGCACTGTGCCCCAGATGTTCTTCATCCCTTTGGCGGCCCACTCGTCGGCCCACTCGCCCATATTCGAGGAGGGGGTGATAGGATAGATAGCGGCGACCTCGCTGCAGGCGAAGGCGATTTGGGCAGCGGCCTGATTGCCGTCAACCATGATTTTTTCTGACATGACTTTTCTCCTTAAAACGGTTAAGCGCGTCTGCCAGAATGCGGACGCGCTTAAATAAGGTTATTTTTTCAGTGCGGCGCGGACATCGTCGAGTTTACCGGCCGAACCGAGTTTGACGTTTTTAGCGGCAATGAAGGCCGCATACTCAGGTATGAAGACCTTGCCGGGATCGCGCAGGTCGAACTTCTCGGGGTGGTCGCGGAAGAATTCGCGGTGCACGCGGCACCATACCAGACGTCCGTCGGTGTCGATGTTGATCTTGGTGACGCCTAGTTTGGCGGCACCGAGAAACTGGTCAGCGTCCACGCCGCTGGCGCCCTTGATGTCGCCGCCGGCCGCATTGATGCGGGCGACCTCGTCCTGAGGCACCGAGGAAGAGCCGTGCATCACCAGCGGGAAACCGGGCAGGCGCTTCTGGATTTCCTCAAGGATATCAAAGCGCAGTTTCTGGTCGCCGTGGAATTTGAAGGCGCCGTGCGAAGTTCCGATGGCGCAGGCCAGTGAGTCGCACCCCGTCTGCTTGACGAAATATTCGGCCTCTTCGGGTTTGGTGTAGACGTGGTCAGCGGCTTCCACATCTTCCTCCACACCCTTTAGCAAACCCAGCTCAGCCTCGACAACCAGGCCTTTGGCATGGGCAGCGTCTACGACGCGTTTAGTGATCTCGATATTCTTTTCGAGCGGATGATGGGAGGCGTCGATCATGACTGAACTGTAAACGCCCGAATTAATGCAGTCCATGCAGGTCTCTTCATCGCCGTGGTCCAGATGCACCGCGAAGACGGCTTCCGGGAAAATCTGGTCGGCGGTCTGCATCATGGATTCCAGCATGAGCTTGTGCGTGTACGAGCGGGCACCTTTGGAAAGCTGCACGATGAAGGGGGCTTTACTGTCGACATTGCCCTTGAACAGCCCCATGGTCTGCTCTAAATTGTTGATATTATAAGCGCCGATGGCGTATTTGCCGTAGGCCTGCTGAAAAAGCTCTTTGGTGGTGACGATCATTGATATCTCCGGTTTTTTGCGGCCGGTGTGCGTTGCCACGCGCAAACGCTCCAGTGCCGTGAAATGAAGTGCAATAATATACCGCCGGAAGGCTTTCAGGACAAGCCAAAACCGCCCCTATAAATCTATTTGTGACTTGTGCATCACACCTTCAGGCTGTAGCCTTTGCGGTATTCGGGCTTGAGCAGGGCGTTGGCCGCAGCACTGTTGGTGAAGCTGGCAGAGTCGTGATCCCATTCGAGGCTGACTCCCGGCAGGCGCACGGCGATAGCGCCCAGAGCCGCGTTTTCCGCCACGTAACCGGCAGTCTCGAAGGGATTGTTAGACTTGCGGCCGATCTTAATGGCCGTTATGAAATCGTCAAAGTGGCTGCCTAGGTTAAGCGTCCAAAAACCGGGCTTGCTCTTTTCTTCTGTCTTGATGTCACGGATCATCTGGCGCATGGCGGTTTCGGGGATGACGCGGCAGGCGTCCGCGCCGTGCGAGCCGTATTTGACCACGTTCTTGCTGCCGTATACGACCGCGCCGGCTGTCCAGCCTTTCTCCGGAAGCCGGTTGCCGAGATCGCGTTCTTCTTCAAGCTCGGCCGGCCTAGGCACCTCGTTGCAGAACTCGCCGTCATGCCAGAGTATGGTCATGGTCTTGCCGTTGGGCAGATCATACTCGTACCGGATGCGCGAAGCATTGGGGAAGGCCAGCCGGTCGCGCACGGGATCCCAGTCCGGCGTGGTTTCCGCGGTGATGCGGTTAGGGCTGCGCAGAGAGAGCGCGTCGTAAATCGGGTCGAGAAGGTGGCAGCCCCAGTCACCGGGGTTGCCGGTGCCGTAAGGAGTCCAGGCGCGCCAGCGGTTGGGGGTGAAATACGGTGAATAGTCGTGGTATTCCCCTGGCCCGACCCATAGGTCCCAGTTCAATCCTGCGGGGATCTTCTCCTGCGCTCCGAGCTCCGGTATTTTGCTTTTCGAGTCGAGCAGGCGCATGGTTGTCCAAGTGTGGACTTCCCGGATTTCGCCAAGCAAACCTTTCTGCACCCAGGACTTGAAGGTCTGGTGGCTGGCGAAAGAGTGCCCCTGGTTGCCCATGTGGGTGACTACGTTATACTTATGCGCCGCCGCCATTAGTTGGCGCACTTCCCAAACGGTGCGCGCGATAGGTTTCTCGGTGTAGACATGCTTGCCCATCTGCATCGCTTCGACGGTCGGCAGCGCGTGCCAGTGGTCAGGGGTCGCCACTATGACGGCGTCGAAGGACTTACCCAGTTTATCGTACATTGTACGGTAATCTTCGAACACAGCGGCATCGGGAACGATTTGCTTTGCGGCTTCAATACAGCTAGGGTCTACGTCGGCGATGGCCACGACTTTACCTGAATCGCCTATGCCCTTGATATCGGTGCGGCCCTGCCCGCCCAAGCCCACGGCAGCGAAATATACTGTTTCGCTGGGCGGGGTTTGATTGCTGCCGGCCAACAGGCGCCGGGGCAGGATTGAAAAAGAAGCAGCGGCCTGACCTGCTGCCGCGATGAATGAACGTCGGGATACTGAAACGGACATGTCAAACCCCATTTCTATAATTTGGCCATTTTTTCAAGCCAAAGCCGTGTTGAACACGGTAGGGCGGTTTCCCCGAAACCGCTGCGGACGCCTCGGGGAGGCGTCCCTACCAATAACTTCATTCTTTTTGATCTCTCAAGCGTGTCAAGAAAATGGCCAGTTTGCGGTCGTCGTTTTGGACCTGGTCGCAGAACCATTCGATCAGCCAGCGGCTGAGCCTGATGGTGAATGCGTCTGTGTCCAAGCCGTC
>JAQVQN010000299.1 GCA_028701555.1 Kiritimatiellia bacterium
AACACGGAACGCCGTTGGACGTTCGGTTTCATGGCGAGTTGCGTCCCGAGCAGGAGCGTGCGGCAAAGGCGATGTTCGCGCATGACACCGGCGTGCTCGCGGCAGGCACCGCGTTCGGCAAGACCGTGCTGGCGGCTTGGCTGATCGCGGAGCGGGGTGTCAACACGCTCGTATTGGTCAACCGCCAGCAACTCCAAGCACAATGGGTCGCCAGATTGTCTCTGTTCCTGGACATCCCCGAGAAAGAGATCGGAAAGATCGGTGGCGGACACCGCAAGGTTACGGGAAAGCTGGATGTCGCCTTGATTCAGAGTCTGGGCCGCAAAGGTCAGGTGGATGATCGCGTCGCGGCTTATGGGCATGTGATTATGGACGAGTGCCACACGGTATCCGCGCCGACGTTCGAGCGGGTGGTGCGGCGTGCGAAGGCACGCTATGTGACGGGACTTTCGGCGACGCCTGTCCGAAAGGACGGGCATCAGCCGATCATCACCATGCAATGCGGACCGGTGCGCTATCGGGTGACGTCCAGGCAGCTCAGCCGGACGGAACCGTTCGCGCATGTCGTGCAGGTGAGGCCGACGGCGTTTCGTGTTTCGCTGGGGGCGGTGGAGGACGGGTCTGTCCAGTCGTTCCAGACCGTGTGCGATGAACTGGTCGCGGATGAGGCGCGCAACCGGCTGATTGTGGCGGATGTGCTGAGGGCCGTCTCGGAAGGGCGCTCACCCGTGGTGCTGACGGAACGGAGGGAACATCTGCAGCGGTTGGCGGATGCCTTGCAAGGGAAAGTGAAACATGTTGTGGTTCTGCGGGGTGGGTTGGGCAGAAAACAGCTTGCCGCTCTGCAGGCGTGTCTGCTGAACATACCGGAAAGTGAGCCCCGTGTGTTGTTGGCGACGGGCCGGTACTTGGGCGAGGGATTTGACGATGCGCGGTTGGACACGCTCTTCCTGGTGATGCCGATTTCATGGCGCGGACGGATTGCGCAATATGCGGGACGCCTTCACCGGAGGCACAGCGGGAAACACGAGGTGCGCATTCTCGACTATGCCGATCTGAACGTGCAGATGCTGGCTCGGATGTTTGACAGAAGGTGCCGCGGATATGAGGCGATCGGTTATCGGCTGGTCATGCCGTTGAGCGCGACGCCGGGCTGGCCAACGGAGGTCGCCGTTCCGGTGGAACCCGCTTGGCAGGAGACTTACGCGGCCAGCGTGCGGCGGCTCTGCCGGGACGGTGTTGATGCGGGGCTTGCGGATCTGTTTGTGCATGCGGCGTGGAAAGCCATACCCGAGGACGCGAGAGGGACAGAGCGCGCGCGGAGCGCGACCGAGGCGTTCTTGTATCGGAGGCTTGAAACGCTGGAGACGACACGGGGATTGTTCCGGCTCAACGCCTATCTGCCGATCCCGTTTGGCGGGGAGGGGGACATGGAAGTCGATCTGCTTTGCCCGTCGTTGCGTCTTGCCATCGAACTGGACGGCGCACAACATTTCTCCGATCTGTCCGCTTATCGGCGCGACCGACACAAAGACATGCTGCTGCAAGAGAACGGTTATAGGGTGCTGCGGTTTCTGGCCGAAGATGTCTGTGAACGGCTTGGCGATGTGCTGGATGGCATCCTGCGGGCGATGGCGCGTCTGAAAAAATGAAAAGGGCGATCCACAATTCCGTAAGACCGTAAAGGTGCGAAACGCGTCCAAGTGAGATCGTTGTCTGACTGGTCTCCGTGTGCTATACTGTACCTCATGAAGTCCGGGATGTAATTCGGATGATCGAGCGCGACGGCTGGTATCTTGCGGCTACGCGGGGCAGCCACCGGCAGTACAAGCATCCGGAGAAAACCGGTCGCGTCACAATCGCCGGCCATCCGGGCGATGATCTGGCACCCGGCACCTTGAACAGTGTCCTGAAGCAGGCGAGGCTAAAGTGAAAAAGTATCTGATTGTCGCAGAAAAGACGGAAACGGGCTATTCGGCCTTCTCCCCCGATCTGCCGGGGTGCGTGGCGACGGGCAGAACCCGCGCCGAACTGGAAACCTCCATGAGGGAGGCGGTGCTCTTTCATCTCGACGGTTTGAGGGAGGACCACGAGACGATTCCCGCGCCCCACAGTTATTGCACCGTTTGCGAAGTGCCGGCATAAAAAACGCAACTAGGACGACTGCCGAAAAGGATAGGACGTACAAGCTGCGTTTTAGAGCACGCCGGAACACCAAACGCGTATTACCTGTCCCGTTGTTCCCTCGAAGCGGCAAGAGAAAAGAGGAGGTGGCCTGTGTCTCGCAGTCCCGATACGATACGAACCCCATGCGTTCAAGCACTGGGGCAGGATCAGCGGGGACTTAATAATTCCCGGCGTTGACGGCAGCCGTCAAGAGCCGTATGATGGGGCCGTTTTCCGGTCGAACAGGAAAAACTGGTCGGGCGGACAGGTGCGTGTGCGCCTGCCCGGAGAATCACAGGAGGGTCGGACGTGTACGCAACGGCTATACCGTGCCGTCATGCGTAAGCGTACGAATGTAATGGGGTGTCGGCGCAACCGTCACCCATCAGTGCAGTGGCTGTCGGCGAGGCCCGGAGATTTCACATGAATATGCCTACAGACTTCTTAAAGGTAGAGTTGAAATCGTTTATTGTTGGAATTCCAGTTGGTGCGATCATGGTAGCCATAATCGGGATAATCGCAAGCCACCAAAACCCTCCAGAGAGATATACGATTAAGACAATCGCTGACGCTGTGGGAGTCAAAGCCATTAAAATGGATGTGAGAACAGGTGAGACATGGCAGATGGACCGGTTTGGCGATTGGACTAAGTCAGAGTAGCGAATGCCCCAAGCGATTGCTGGCGTTTACTTCTGGTTCAAAGGGATAGGTAATACGATGACACTGCCGACACTGCCGGCTTGCCAGCTTAGTTCAACCATTCAACCCTTTATTTGACGAAGGCCACCACCATGAGCGTTTGGACGCCAGATTGTATCAGGTTGTTTCTCAGTCATGTTTCGGCACGCAAGCGTGCTGCCGCAACGTTGAAGGATGCCTTTAAAGGTCAAGGGGACACGTTAAGTGTCTCATTACCAGTCGGCGCAGATAATGCCGCACGCGGCGTGTCTGGCCTCCGATGTTGGCATGGTGAGCAGGCATGAAGTATCCGAATCATATGACGGCGTCAGAGGCACAGGAACTCGTGTACGATGTGGTATCTGACGATCTGAAGATCCATCTAACGCGTGTTTTGAGAGGCGCTATCAAGGCTTGCGATGTCGATATCCAGATGATCAATCAGAACAATGTGATCAACCGGTCACGGACTATCGCAGGCGAGACCATCTATGTGCTTGAGGCCGATGGTGACGGCAATTTCTACCCCCAAGAATATGCCTGGCACAATGGCGAAATGGAACTCGTGTTTCGCCGCCTATCAACACCCACCTTTGCTGATTTCATTGCAGAACTCGCACAGGACGGTTTCTTGGACGAGTGCAAGGTCAACGAGTTACTGGAGAAAGAGGGTGCTTCTTTCCGCCTCAAACGAAAGACAAGGTTTGCGGTAGACACAACAGTGTCAGTTGAGGTCTTTAGCCTAGAGGCCCTCGACAAATCAGAGCGAGATGCGGATACGCACCCGAATATCCGAGTTCTTGTTCGTCGGATGGACACCGCTCTCAACGCTGGCGACTTTGCTGGCGTTCTACACGCAAGTGCATCCATCTTCGAGACCCTCGCTAAGATAGTCGTGGCGCAACCAACCCTCGAAAATAAAACGCTAAAGAGCTTTTTCGACAGGTACAGGAAGGATT
>JAQVQN010000300.1 GCA_028701555.1 Kiritimatiellia bacterium
AGATATTGCGTCCGAAGCCGCCGTATACCATCTTGCCGAACACAATGCCGAAAACGATACCCAGAACGGCCATCCAGAAAGGCAGGGTGGGGGGGAGCGAGAAGGTGAAAAGCGCGGCAGACACGAAAACGGCTGAAGAGACCGGTTCTTTGCGCGGGAGTGTGAAGGCGGCTTCTGCGGCATAGGCTGCAACCGCCGTCAGCAGAAACATAACGCCCACGCGCCATCCGAACAGATATATCGCGAGAATAATTAAAGGTACGCAGGCGTACAAGACATTCTTCATCGGCTTCTGCCAGTTGACTAGTTTTACGATTCCCGCCATGCTTTCCTCCAGATATTTCGAAAACATAATATCCAATATGGTCTAAACCTACAACTTGAAAGGGGTGTGATTTCAGTTTCGCTGGAACTGAATCGCACCCAACCGCAAGAATAGCCGATGTCAGGGATTGCCCAACCGCCGATCAATAGGGTATATTAGAAATTTATGTGTCACTAAGGGCGGTGCTTCGCCGTCCTTTCAGGGAGATTATATGCCTAACACGATTCTGGTTGGAGCGCAGTGGGGTGACGAGGGCAAGGGTAAGGTAATCGATGTGCTTACGGCCCAGTCGGATGTGATTGTGCGGTTTCAGGGGGGCAGCAACGCCGGGCACACTGTGATTGCCGACGGCAAGAAATATGTGCTGCACCTGATTCCTTCCGGGATACTGCACGCGGGCAAGCAGTGTGTGATCGGTAACGGGGTGGTGATGGATCCGTTTGACCTGATCACGGAGATCGGGATATTGCGCGCGGAGGGCATCGAGATTGACGGGCGCCTGCTGATCAGCGACCGTACGCACATGGTGATGCGCTGGCACAGGGCGCTGGACGCTGCGGACGAGGCGCGCCGTTGCGAAAAAACCAAGATAGGCACCACAGGACGCGGCATCGGGCCGGCCTACGGCGCCAAGATGGGGCGCACAGGTTTGCGTGTCGGTGATATGCTTTCACCGCATTTCTTGGATGCGGTAAGGGGGCAGTCCGATGCGGCCAATGAGATACTGGCAAGCTGGGGTGCGCCGGTTCTGGATGTTGACGAGATGGTTAAGGTTTACCGGCAGGCGGCGGAGACGTTGAAGCCTTACATAGCCGACACGGTGGCATACATCAACGAGGCTGACCGCAAGGGCAAGAGCATCTTGCTGGAAGGTGCGCAGGGAACGATGCTGGACATTGATTTTGGAACCTATCCTTTCGTTACATCATCGAATCCGACATCGGGCGGAGCCTGCACCGGATCGGGTCTCTCGCCGCGCCGCATCGACCGGGTGGTGGGGGTCATCAAATGTTATACCACGCGGGTGGGCAGCGGGCCTTTTCCGACCGAGCTTAAAGACGAGACCGGCGAACACCTGCGGCAGAAAGGCGGCGAGTTCGGCGCCACCACGGGCAGGCCGCGCCGGTGCGGCTGGTTTGACGCGGTGGTCGGGCGTTATTCGGCGATGGTCAACGGTGTTGATTTCTGGGCAATGACCAAGCTGGACGTGCTGGACGAGCAGCCTGTGATCAAGATATGCACGGCGTATTTGCGCGATGACGGGGTGCGGTACGAGAGTTTTCCGGCAGACACAAGTGTTCTAGATCGGTGCGTTCCGGTTTACGAGGAGATGCCGGGGTGGATGCAGCCTACGAGTAAAATCACGCGGTATGAGGATCTGCCGCTCAAGGCGCGGGTCTATGTGGAGCGGCTAGTCGAATTGATAGGCGGCAGGCTGGGAATTTTATCGGTCGGGCCGGCGCGCGAGACGACCTTGCGTACTGGGCTTTAATCACGAAGAACCGGCGCGGTTCGCCGGCTGAGCTGCACACGGGAAAATTTTATTGGAAGCGAGCGGAAACAATGTGCCGAGCCATATCGCCATGATCATGGACGGTAACGGCAGGTGGGCTCAGCAGCGCGGACAGCCGCGTCTGGCCGGGCATGAGGCCGGGTCGGAGACGGTTCGGTGTGTGCTTAACTATTGCCGTGACGCAGGGGTTAAATATCTTACGTTATACGCTTTCAGCACGGAGAACTGGTCACGCTCGGAGGATGAGGTGTCCGGCTTGATGGCGCTGTTGGGTAATTTCATCCGGCACTATGAGCGTGAACTGATTAAACGCAAGGTTCGTTTGCGGGTTATAGGACGGCGCGAGGATTTGTCCGGACATTTGCTGGCGGCGTTAGAGCGGCTGGAGCGGGAGTCGTCCGGATTTGAAAGGCAGCTTATCGTGGCTTTGAGTTACAGCGGGCGCAGTGAGCTGGTGCGCGCGGCGCGGCTGATAGCGGAAAAGGTGAGGGCCGGGGTGCTGCTGCCTGAGGAGATCGGCGAGACTACAATAACGGAGCACCTGTATGCGCCGGATGTGCCTGATCCTGACCTGATCATACGGACCAGCGGTGAGATGCGGATCAGTAATTTTCTGCTTTGGCAATGCGCTTACAGCGAGTTTTATGTTACACCGGTGTTGTGGCCGGACTTTCGGGAGCGGGAATTCAAGGACGCGCTGGATGCTTATGCGGCTCGTGATCGCCGTTATGGCGGTGTCCGGCAAGAGTGCGGTCAGGAGGTTGAACGGTGATCATACGCAGAGTTTGCATAGGCATGCTGGTGGCTGCGGCCTGGTTTTTAGGGCTGTGCTACATGTCGGGATACATGCTGTTCATCGTGCTGCTGCTGATGTGTTGCGCCTGTCAGTACGAGTTCTACAACATGATGCGCCGCAGCGGTTATCCGCTCAGCCGGAATTACGGCATGGTCATGGGGGTTGTTTGGTTGATCGCTTGCTATGCGTATCCGCCGTACGCCGCGCACGAGTTGCCGGTGGGGCACCAGTTTGAGACACTGGTGCTTTGCGCGTTGACCTTTTTTCTGCTTTTGCGTGTGCTGTTCGACTCTCGCATCACCAAACCGGTAGAGCACATTGGCGTCACACTGTTGGGTTTCTTTTACCTGCCTTTCATGCTGAGCTTCTTCATACGGTTGGCGCAATGGGGTGCGAGCGGAATGTTCGAGATGCCCTGCGCCCGCGGCGGCGTGTATCTGGCATCGTACGTGGCGGCAGTGGTCAAGTTCGGTGATATCGGCGGCTTCACGTTCGGAACGCTGATCGGGCGGCACAAAATGTTTCCCCGCATATCGCCTAAAAAATCCTGGGAGGGACTCTTGGGCGGCATCTTATTCTCGATGGCCGCCAGTTTACTGATGATTTGGGCGGTGCGGCGTTTCTCCTGGCTGCCGCAATGTCCCTTGCGTGAACTGGGTGTGCTGCATGCCATGGCTCTGGGGCTGGTGCTGGCACTGGTGGGTGCGCTGGGCGACCTTGTGGAATCCATGTTCAAACGTGCTTCAGGGTTCAAGGACTCTTCCGGGCTTTTGCATGAGTCTGGCGGTATTCTGGACATGTTCGACAGTCTGGTGTTCACCCCGGCTGCGCTGTATTTTTATCTGGCATGGTTCATCGGGCAGGCGGTGTGCGCATGAGGTCGGTGGTCTTACTCGGCAGCACTGGGTCTATTGGTGCGAGCACGCTGATGGTAGCCGAAGCATTGCAAGAGGCGGTCAGGATCGTCGGGCTGGCGACACGCGGCAAAGCCGAGATGGTGATTGAACAAGCCCGGCGTTTCGGCGTGGGTGTCGTGGCGGTCGAAGATGCGGCGTCCGCCCGCGAGGCCGAGCGTCTGGCAGCCCCGCACGGGATTGAGGTGTGGGCAGGTGCAGAAGGAGTTCAGGCCTTGGCAGCCCTGCCGGCGGCAGACACCGTGGTGTG
>JAQVQN010000301.1 GCA_028701555.1 Kiritimatiellia bacterium
CATCCGGATACTCTGGCGCTAGCTTTTGCCACAGGAAAAACTCGATAACCTCGCCGCCAGCCGCCTTGGTCTTCTCGATCGCCTCGAACGCCGTGTACTTGCGGAACGAGTACGCGCAGACCGCTATCTCGTAACCTTTGGCCCTTGTGTCCAGCACAGCCGCACCTGAACGTACCGTAGTCTGCCCGAACGCCGACGCGCCGACCAATACGGCCACTGTAGCCCATATCACTGACTTGCATGCTTTCATCACATTGTCCCTTCTTACTTTTTTACACATTATTAACAACCTTTTCCCCGACTTCCCGATCTTACTCAGGACGGTGTTTCCCGCTCACAACTTTATGCGCGATTTTCTGGAGTATAGCAGCATCCTCCGCGCTGGTATTGCCGGGCACGAAAGTGTTGCCGACCACGCTATCGCCGAAAAAGAACTCGAACCAGACGCAACCGAGCAGATATTGGCCCTGCTCGTTGGCATGGAACCTGTCCCCGCCGAAGTGATGCTTTCCGGTCTTGGCGTCTTTGCCCCACTTGCAGCCCATGTGCAGCGAGCGCCGTTCACCTGTGGGCAAATTCGGGTACTCGGGCTTCTTGTAATCAAAGCCCGGGTCGGGAATAAACTTTCCCCAGGCCGGGTCTTGCCGAGCCGTCTGCATGGCATCGCCGCTGGGTATGATCCGCAAGCCTTTCTCGCTGGCGAGCTGGTCATAGGCGGCCCTAAGCCCTTTGTACATAACATCCGTGTTAAACCCTTCAATATTCCAGAAAGGATGGTCATCGCGGTAGGCCCAAGTCTGGTGGATCACGATCTCGGCCTGCGGCGCGTGTTTACGGACATAGGCGACCAACTGGTCGGCGAACGGCTGGAAGGTCTCGGGCTTGAAACTCTTGTGGCTGACCTGCTGAATCGTCACATAGTCCCATTTGTCCTCGGCAAGCATATCGAAAAGGCTTTTGGCCTTCGCTTGATAGGGCCGTCCTTCGGGATCTTCGCGGTTAGCCTCGAAGGCGTTGACGTGTCGCATGTGACGCTCGAAATCGCATCCGCCGATCATGGCTTGGCCGACAATTATCTTATGCCCGGCAGCAGCGGTGACCTCGCGCAAAAATTGCACGGCGTCACGCGAGAAACTGTTGCCGATCGTCAGTACTCGCACTGTTTTGGCTGGCGCCTGCAATGCGCACCCGAGAGCCAGCAAACAAAGCAACTTTTGCAATGATCTGTCCAATGAAAACATCTGCACATCCTTGGGCTTGATTAATTTTCGTGTTAGGTGTCCAAAAAAACCGTGCCAAACAAGTATTCGGTAAGACCGATATAATGCCTTGGCCCTTTTTCCTCTGCGATCCAACAAAGTTGGCTAGCACCCATTTGCTCATTATTTATACCCGTTTATTCTTTCAAAATCACGCATAAAAGTGCATAATTTCGTTTTCCATTTCGCGTCTGGCGCGTTTTATTATGTTTATCGCTAAAGGGACATGTTGTTATGCCGCAAAAAAAATACGACAAGATTCTGGTTGTCAACTCAGGCAGTTCATCCTTGAAATTCATGCTGTTCAGCATGGCAACCGAGACAATGATGGCGAAAGGTTTGGTGGAGCGCATCGGCACCCCGCAAGCCAACATCGTTTATCAGCGCGACGGAGAACCCAAGATCGCACAGGGCATTTCCGCCGAGAACCACGGCAAGGCCTTGGCCATGGCCTGCAAGATGTTGGCCGATCCGGAGATCGGTGTAGTTAAGTCTCTAAGAGACGTCAACGCCATCGGACACCGCGTGGTGCATGGCGCAGAAGAATTCTCTGATTCGGTGGCCATCACCGAGGATGTCAAGAGCAGCATCAAGGAGTGTTCAGATCTGGCCCCTTTGCATAATCCCGCCAACCTCGACGGTATCGTGGCTTGCGAAACGGTTTTCCCGAATGTGCCTAATGTGGCGGTCTTCGACACGGCGTTCCATCAGAGCATGCCTAAACACGCCTTTATGTATGCCATACCGCAAAAATATTACGAGGAATACGGCATCCGTAAATACG
Source organism: Kiritimatiellia bacterium (assembly GCA_028701555.1). Taxonomy (GTDB): domain Bacteria; phylum Verrucomicrobiota; class Kiritimatiellia; order RFP12; family UBA1067; genus JAQVQN01. The sequence continues at coordinate 2,044 of JAQVQN010000301.1, forward strand.
GGTTCCACGGCACATCGCATAAGTTCGTGGCGCAGGCCGCTGCGGATTTTTTGAAGCGTCCGCTTGAGGATCTTAAACTAATCACCTGCCACCTCGGCAACGGTTCATCCATCGCGGCCATCAACGGCGGCAAGGTGCTGGACACGACCATGGGCATGACCCCGCTGCCGGGACTGATCATGGGCACCCGTTGCGGCGACATCGACCCCGCCATAATATTTTTCTTGGCGCGCAAGGGTATGAGCATCGACGAGATCGACAATGTGCTAAACAAGCAGAGCGGGCTGACGGGAATCAACGGCATCGGCAGCGGCGACATGCGCGACACGGTCAACGCCGCGGCGCAAGGCAAGGCTTCTGCGGAAAACGCGCTCAACATGTTCGGACACCGCGTGGCGCTCTACATCGGCGGCTACTACACCCTGCTGGGTGGCGCTGACGCCATCATATTCACGGGCGGCATCGGTGAGAACAGCATTCCGGGCCGCAAAGTTATCATATCTCGGCTAGCGGCTATCGGTTGTGAGTTGGATGAAGCAAAAAACAAGGCACAGCCCAGCACCGTAAGCGTGATCAGCACGGACAAATCAAGAACGCCGGCGATCATCATACCGACTAACGAGGAACTTATGATCGCGCGGGAGACATTCCGTCTGCTGGCGTCCAATCTGAAGAGGAAGGGTGAATGAGATGGGTATTCTAGAGAGTCTAGCGGCGCGCGCCAAAGCCGCCCATAAAACGATTGTTCTGCCGGAAGGCAACGACCCTCGCGTTATTCAGGCGGCGGTCAGCGCGGCCAGCGCAGCGGTATGCCGCCCGGTAGTGCTCGGGACTCCGGCAGAGATCGCTACAGCCGAAAAGCAGGCAGGCGTCACGCTCGAAGGCAGCGGGGTGGAGTCAATAGACTACACCGTCTCCAAACATCTGCCGCAGCTCGCGTCCGCCTTTTACGAGAAGCGTAAAGCCAAGGGCATGACGGAGGCTGATGCTTTAGCCACGGTCAGCGGCCAACGCCTTTATTTTGGCAACATGATGGTGGCTTTGGATATGGCACAGGGGTTAGTTGCAGGATCTATCGCCTCGACCGGCGACATGTTGCGCAGCGCCTTCCACTGTGTAGGCACGGCCAAGGGTATCAAGCTGGCATCCTCAACATTCATTATGGATCTGCGTAAACCGACCAGAGCGGGCGACACGGCGCTGCTCTTTGCTGACTGCGCGGTTAATCCCTGCCCGACTGCCGCTGAACTGGTAGATATAGCTCACGCCACCGCACTGTCGTTCCGGCAACTAGTCGGTAAACATCCGCGTGTGGCTTTTCTGAGCTTTTCCACTAAAGGCAGTGCGAGGCATGCGCTGGTTGACAAGATGCGCGAAGCTTGTGAAATGACCCGGCAGCGCTTCGCGGAGATCGGACTGGAGGCCGCAGTGGACGGCGAGCTGCAGGCGGATGCCGCGCTCGTGCCCACAGTCGGGGCCTCAAAAAATAGGGGCGGCGTGATTCAGGGCGACGCAAATGTGCTGATATTCCCGGATTTGCAGGCTGGCAACATCGCCTACAAGCTGGTGGAGCGGCTGGCAGACGCGACAGCCTTCGGCCCTGTCCTGCAAGGACTGGCCCGTCCGGTCAACGACCTGTCGCGCGGCTGCAGCGCCGATGACATCTTTGGCACCATGTGCATCACAGCCTTGCAGTCTTGACAGGCGTTCAGGCATCTGCCGCGGCAGCCGAACCGCGGCAGACCGGAACTA
>JAQVQN010000302.1 GCA_028701555.1 Kiritimatiellia bacterium
AAGATGGGCAGTTATCGCCTCCTTCAGCAAAATCGGCGGCACCTGCCGCCAAGTTGTTCCCTTGACCTTTTCAAGACCCAACAACAGGTCATACTCATCCCTCATTCCAGCGATGTCTTCTGAGGCAAGAACCGTCACTCCGGCCGCTTCGTGCAGGCGGTCAATGAGCAGCATACTTGTGCGTTCAGCCAAACCGCGCGGGATTCCAGAGCCAGCCGTTACACCAAGCAAGGCTACGCCCGGATCAGACTGAGCGTTTAAGGTCGGCCCGCCTTGTTTAAAATATAATCGGGCGTTTTCCTCGGCCAATTCATCCGCGATTTCAGGGAAGCCGGACAACCGGTAGCAGTTGGCAATCCAGGCATCGGTTTCATCAACTTTGATTTTTCGGTTTTTAGAGTCTTCAAACCAAGGAAGCGCATCAATATACCGCCCCTGATTATGAAGCATCATACCGGCATACAACGATTTCAGGATTTCCGGCGCGGCATAATGGCCATTGGTGACTGCGGCAGGCGGAAGGACGGAAGGACGCTCCATAAGGGGCTTTAATCGGTCCAGCCCCCATTGCTTCAGGGCTTTCAATCCGTCAGCCGTCCGCGCCTCCTCCATTGACATTTCTTTTCTTCCGACTCGGCGCCCGGTTGCCGTTTCGATCATGGTAAATTCGATTTGATTTGTTCTGCTGACGGCAATCCCAAGAATATAATCCGCACCCAGGAACGCTCGTTCCTGTGAGATGTCTTCCACAAGCCCTTTTTCCTGTCGCCAGCGTTCCTGTACCGCATCCGCCGCAAAACGACGAGACAGCATTGTGATGCCGGAGCTTGCAAAAGCGCCCGACAAATCGGCAATGATTGTTTCCACTGATGCTCGCACGGTGTCGTTGGAGACGGAAAAGCGAGGGATCGAAAACGCAATGGATGGCGCAACCTGCGATGGTACAGGCAATGGCCGGCTGACCGCCTTAAGCGCCTGCTCCGCTAATTTTGGAAAGATATCGGCGAAGTGCCCCTTGGCAAAGCGCACGGGAATGACCGTGATTCCCCGACCCGTCGCCGCTTCGACAACTTCCATCAGAGCCTGTTCGTCCGACGCCTTGATCCACGCAAAATATTCAACGCCCAGCAACCGGCCCAACCGAACCTGGCGCGCCGAGTCGTCGCTCACTCCCGCAAGGGACAGTTCTCCCAGAATGGCACGAAGTTCCGCGCGCTCAAGCACTTTGAGGGTTGGCTGTTTTGACAAAGTGGCCAACCAGAGGTCGGTCATCCCCAAATCCGGCTCATTGCCATGGTAGACCGCACCGCTCAGATTGATCGGCATCGTCTCTGCCGCGCCAACTTCGCTCGGCAATAGAGACCCCACGCCCATTCCCGCTAAAATCAATAGCAGGGCGAAAAGTCTTTTGGTTCGCGATTTCATAAATAAATATTATGGCGTTACAGGTGTGTGTTGGGCAAGGATGATATCATCCTGATCATCAAATCTAGCGCTCGACCACTCGAATGCCGACGGTCCTGGAGAGATCGACAGTAAGCAAATCAGCCAAAGTCCGGCTTTCCGAAGACACGTCTTCAGCTAACACTGCCAGGCGGATGGACGTATTATCGCCGGCGCAGGCAGCTATCATCACCGCCAGTAGAATAATACTGCCAACAATCCATTGCTTCATTTTGTCAGCAAGCCTTCCACCAGCGACCTCAATTCTTTGCCATCCAGATCAGAAGATGGTTTACAGGTATATGTTCCAACGCGGGCTATGCCCGCAACCCAATTTTGTGTTTCATTCCGGGCAGTGTGATCGAATTCAGTTCGCAAAAAGCGGCGGCGATCTTGGGCCGCCTGCGGGTTTGCCGCACTTGCGCATACATGAGTATAGCGCTACGCGCGGCGCGCCCGCATTCAGCCCAAGCTTGCCTTGTTTTTGCGAAGTCCGCTCCGCGGACGCCCGAATTCGACACACGGTTGCATCGGGCTTCGCTAAGAGCTTCGCCCGAATAAGACTTCAGAACAAATATCGGTGGTTCCCGGTGTGTCAAAAAAGAAGTGAACTGCGCCGTTGATCTCCTATGCTGTGTGTGTAAACAAAAACCAACACAGGAGGACGGCGCATGGACACGTTTGTACAGCGATTCGCGGGCAAAATCAAGGGCGTTATCAGCGGATTCGACCGGATCGTTTTCAAGGGTTGTCTGCGCCCGCTGATGTTTGCGGACGGGGCCATGGCATTTCTCCGCTCCCGCGGCGTTCTTAACAAGGACTACAAGGTCTGGGTCATGGCTCAATCGGAGGCATTGGTGGAGGCCGCTAACAACTATGCGCACTCGACGTGCGGGCGAGGGATCACGCCCATTTCTTCCTGTCATGAGCGCAAGGAGACAATCGCTCATGGCAGACAGCGCGAGCTGGGAGTGAAAAGCGGCCTGATCGGTGTGTGGTCGTGTGTGGAAGCGTGCTCCACCTATAAAGCCCACTATGACGCCCAGGCAGGATTCCCCCGGCTGCGCTTCGAATATTCGCGCTGCAAGCACCTGTACTTCTACTATGATCATGCCGACTACGGTTTCCTGAGCGTCCGCCTGCAAACCTGGTTCCCCTACGGCATCCAAATCGCGCTCAACGGCCGTGAATGGCTGCGCCGTGCGCTGGACAAGCAACGCATTCCCTTTGTGCTGCACGGCAATAAGTTCCTTCATATAGCGGACTACGTGCGTGCACAGAAGCTGCTCGCGGCGCAGTCCGATGCGCGCTGGGCGCAGTTGCTGGCTGGCTTTCTGCCGCAAACCTTTCCCTCCATGGGCAAGACTCTCGGTCCGCACCTTTCCTATTACTGGACGCTCTGGCAAAGCGAATGGGCCACGGATTATGTCTTCGCAACGCCGGGCGATCTGAACCCACTTATGGACGGGCTGCTGTGCCATGCGCTCATGACCGGAACCTGTGACCGGGTGCTGCGCTACATGGGCCGCCCGGTGGACGCTGCCGGGCAGCCGCATCCGCTGGCCAACCCCGAAGTCCTCACGCGCGCCAATGCCTGGCACGAGGGCGTGCGCATCCGCCACTGGGTGGATCGCAACAGCGTCAAACTTTACAACGAACAAAACATCCTGCGGGCGGAAATGACCATGAACAATCCCGGCATGTTCCGTGTCTTCCGTCGCCCGGAAGGCCGGAAGGGCGCCGGGGCAAAAAAGCGTATGCCCTTGCGTAAAGGCATTGCGGATATCCCCGTGCGCACCCAAGTGGCCGCCAATGTCAACCACCGCTTCATGGAACAAATGGCCACTCTCCGGGATGACACGCCGATGCGGGATGTCTTGCGCGAGGTCTCGCGGCCCAGCATTCAAAACGGCCGGAGGATTCGCGCGCTGGATGTCACCGGCAAAGACCGGGAACTCCTGCAAGCCATCGCCGACCCTCTCTACGCGGTCGCGGGCATCACCAATAAACATCTTCGACAAAAACTGCATGCGTCTCCTTGGGCAAAAGACGGGGCCGCCAAACAACTCTCCGCACGACTCAGCCGCCACCTCCGCCTGTTGCGCGATCATGGCCTCATCCGTAAAATGCCCTGCCAGCGCAAGTACACCCTCACGGCTCAGGGCCGAACCTTGACCACCGCGCTCAATGCCATGCTTGCAGCGTCCACTCAACAACTTATGGAAATCGCCGCATGATTTTCTTGTTTTACATAGCGGTTCCGGACGGATAAGGTACTAATGTGAGCTTTAGCCCACAACCCAAATTCGCCGCACACCGTGCGGCACTACAGGTTGTAGCGCGTCATGGT
>JAQVQN010000012.1 GCA_028701555.1 Kiritimatiellia bacterium
AGACCGTGAAGGTTTGCGTAACACGCCTGCTCGAACAGCAGCGGCATGGGATTTCTTGACCGGCGGTTATCGTCAGACACCTCGTAAAGTGCTTAACGGCGCTGTTTTTCAGGCCCACTTGAATCATATGATTATTTTGCGCGATATAGAGATTTATAGTCTTTGCGAACATCATTTGCTGCCGTTTTTCGGACGATGCCATGTGGGTTACATCGCCAAGGAAAAAGTGCTGGGTGTCAGTAAAATCGCGCGCATAGTGGACTGTTATGCACGGCGTGTGCAGATACAGGAGCGCCTGGCCGAGCAGGTTGCCCAGGCCGTGATGCAAGAGGCGGGCGCGGAAGGTGTTGGGGTGGTGATGGAGTGCCGCCATTTGTGTATGATGATGCGGGGCGTAGAAAAGCAAAACTCGGTTATGACCACCTCGGTAGTCTTGGGGTCGTTCCGTAATGACCCCGCGACGCGTCAAGAGTTCATGGCGTTGATCAAACGGTGAGGCATATGCGGATTGCGCTTTCGACAAACTGGAATGTGCGGCGTCATGGTGACGGAGAATCCATGGTGGATGAGATTTTGGCCTTGGGTTTTGATGCGCTAGAGTTGGGGTACCACACCACGGAAGAGATGGCCGAAGGTGTGCAGCGTCGTGTGCGTTCTGGAGATGTGGCCGTGGACAGCGTGCATGCCTATTGTCCGGTGCCTGTCGGTGCACCGCAAGGTTACCCGGAACTTTACCTGCTGGCTTCGCTGGATGAGGACGAGCGGGCTATGGCAGCGATCCTGCTGGTGCGCACCCTAGAGTTTGCGGTAAAGATGGGAGCCAAAGCTGTGGTTCTGCATGCCGGAAGGGTTTTTCTCAAGACATTCTTCCGGGAAATCAACACAGGCACATTGGCGAATGTGCTGATGGAGGGTGGGGCTGGCCCGGATTCGGAGAAATATCGGCAGACGCTGGACAAGGTCTTGCGCCTGCGTACGAAACGTGTGCGTAAATATTATGATGGTTTCTGTCTGTCGCTAGACAACCTGTTGCCCAAGTTTGAGAAGGCGGGGGTGACTTTATGCTTGGAAAACCTGCCTTCGATTGAGGCCTTTCCGGATGAGCGTGAAATGAGCATGCTCAAGCAACGTTTCAACACTCCTGCTCTGGCTTACTGGCATGATTTCGGGCACGGCCAGTTGCGCGAGTACATGGGGTGGATCAGGCATGCCGAAGCCGCCAATGACCTGCGGCCCTTTACAAGGGGTGTGCATATTCACGACGCGCGCCCTCTGCTGGAAGACCACTTGCCGCCTGGTCAGGGTGAAATTGATTTCGCTGCCTTCAATTGTTTTGCCGACGAAGAAATAATAAAGGTATTCGAGCCGGCTTCTGAAGTTGCTCCCGAAGCCCTGGCTGAAGCACTGCGCTTAATACGCGAAACTTGGTCAGTCTAGAGTTTGAGCTAAGCTAATTTCTATGCTGGCATAGCCTGTGCCGCGTTTTCGAGAAACTTTTCGAGCGCTTTAATGTTGTTTTCTGCATCGAAGTGTTCTTCTGCGGTGCGGCGTGCGGCCTTGGCCAAAGCGTTCATGCGGGGCGAGACTGACAAAGTCTGCGCGAGAGCATCAGCCAGCGCGGTGGGGGAATCGGGCGGCACCAACAGTCCGTTGACACCATCAGTAATGATCTCGCCTGCCGCACCCGCAGTGGTAGTGACCACCGGCGTTCCCAGCGCCATGGCTTCAACCAGCACATTAGCGATGCCGTCCCGGTCGCCGTCCGGCATGCGTCGCGACGGCAGGACCAATACGGAAGCGTTCAGGATACGCGATCTGATCTCCTCCGGCGAGAGCCAGCCGATGAAGAGCACGGAATGCTCGATGCCCAGGCGCTTGGCGAGTGCTTTCAGGAATTCCTGTCGAGTGCCGTTGCCGGCGACGACGCACCGGAAATTGATCTCGCGCTGCGCCAGTAGCGAGCAGGCAGTAAGCAGGGTGTCGATGCCCTTTTTGAGTTCCAGCCTGCATGCCGTAAAAATCATGCCTTCCGGGCGTAGCATGTCATAGACATAATCATGCAGCGGCAGGCCATGGCGGATGACACTGACCTTATGCTTGGAGATGCCGGTCGCGATAACTGTGTCGGCGGCGAGCTGCGAGCATGCCACTATTCTGGCGGCGGTGCGCAGCCTGCGGTAAATACGGTTGGGAGACGCGGCGAAGACATCTCTGGCATGGACAGCGCAGCTCCAGGGAATGCCTGTGGTTGCCGATGCGATGGAGGCGACATCTGCCGTAATGCCGGCGAAGTGGGCGTGTATCAACTGCGTGTTCTTTTCGGTGAGTTTGGCGCTAAGTCCCGCTACCTGCGGCAGACGGTGTATTATGCTGAAAGTGTCTTTGCTGCATCTGGCGAGTTCCGGCAGACCGCGTGCGACGGCGGACTTGACGAAACGCCAACGCCTGCCTGGCGGGCAGGCCGTCAGCGATCCTTTGATCTGGTTGAAATCGCCGTTCAGGTAACGGATGCTCAAGGGCCAACCACGTTGCAGCAATTGTTCGGTTTCGCGCCTTATGAAGGTCTCACTCGGCGCGTTGCGGTCAAGCACGTATGTTACCGGGAAGCTCATGGTCAGGGCTGTTTAGGCATAAGGTCCAGATCTGGCGGGATGGCTTGGATGGCGGCGCAAAGAAGGTCAATGGTCTTTTCCACATCATCCAGGCTTAGCAGTTCCACTGGGCTGTGCATGTAGCGCAGGGGCACACTGAGCTGGTTGACGGCAGCACCGGAGCGCGATAAACGCATGGCCCAGGCGCAGGTTCCGGTGCCGCGTCCAGAGGCCTGTCGCTGCAAAGGGATCTTCGAGTCCTTGGCTGCGGCTATCACTATGCCGTTGAGTTTTGTATGGTAGGTAGGGCTGATACCGATGACCGGCCCCTCGCCGACACGGATATCGCCGACGACTTTACGGTCTTCTTTCTGCGCGTCAGTTGCGAAGGTCACGTCCACGCAGAGTCCGATGTGCGGATTGATGTCATAGGCGGTGGTATAGCCGCCGACCAAGCCGATTTCCTCCTGAACACTGGCGACCATGTGCAGTGCGACAGGGAGTTTTTTGCCGGACAGGCGGCGTATGGCCTCAGTGACAACGAATGCGCCAACGCGATTATCGAAGCCGCGGCAAGCCACACGATTGTTGGCCATGTCAAGCCATCCCGCATCGGTTACCGCCGGACTGCCGATTTCGACCATTTTCAGGGCATCCTCTTTATTTTTAGCGCCGATATCCACGGCGATTTCCTTAAACTCTTTGGGCGCGACATTTTCGCGGTCTTTTGGCGACATCAGATGGGGCGGGCGCACACCGAAGACACCGTAAACCGGGCCTTGTTTGCCTTGGATCACGATTCTTTCGGCTGCAATCAAAGGCACGGTCACACCGCCGAGCGGGCACATGTAGAGAAAGCCGTCGTCGTCGATATACTGCACCATAAAGCCGATCTCGTCGCAGTGGCCTTCGATCATCACCCGCAGCGGCGAGTCAGGGTTCAGGCAGGCGCGTAGGTTGCCATGCACATCGATCATGAGATTGGGCACAGATGCGGCTTTCAGGTATTGGGCCAGCAGCGCCATGCCGTCATATTCAAATCCGGTGGGGGTGGGTAGCGCTACAAGGTTTTTGAGCAGGGCGAGTTCTTTGTTGTCCATCGTGATAGCCTTTCTAAGCAATAAGGTTTAAATGCTAGGTTCAGCGCATTTGTTCACATTCTACTTTTACGCCCTTCAAACCGCAATCCAAATTCGGAACCAGGATGGACACCGGTTCAATTGCAAAAAATTTCAATAGCAGAGGAGGCAATAGTATGCCACCACTCCCAACGTTTTTTTTGTGACAAGATTTTGCCGATTAGCTTCTGTTGTTATGAGTACCGGTCAGCAAATTATTGGGTAAAACCAGCAGCGAAGGCAAGTGCCAGCAGCGAATAAGAGGTTGCCAGCACGGGGTCATTCTCCCACCAGCGGTTGTTTTCATTTATCCAATAACCTTCTGACTGCTGAACCGCTGTGATTTTCCGCAAGATCTCCTCGCGCCACAAAATATCGCCGGTGGAACCGGTTCGGTCCAAGGTGTTGATGTCTGCGGCACTCAACGCCCTGCTCATGACGTTGTAATAGAAATATAGTCCCTGCTGCCCTTGGCCCGGGTTTTCATCCAGCGTCCAGAATCTGGCGGCGTATTCCACAGCCGATCTTACCCGCGGGTCACTTTTCTCAAGTTTGGCGTGAACCATTGACAATAGTCCTGCGTAAGTCATGCTGCCATATGCCCGCAACATCACTCTGCCACTGGCGTTGGTAGCTATCCCGCTTTTCGGGTCTTGCGTGTTGTATGCGAATCCGCCCGCAGTCTCGCCCTCGGTGTTCTGCATCTGCATGACGTACTTCAGCGCGGCGTCCCAACTCACGTCAACGCGCCTTTCACCAGCAGGTCGTAGGTCTTCTGCGGCTTGTGTCCGGCGCATTGCTTCAAGAGAGAAGTGTGTATTGTTTAAATCGCTGTACCGCCGCCCCGCATCCTTGTCGTATCCGAAACCTCCAGCGTGCGAATCGTCGCCGATGTGTTGCGACAACGCGATGTATTTTCTACCCTTCAAGATTGCCGGGGTGATGTCAGCGCGTCCGGTTGCGTAAAGCGCCGATATGCAGATCGAGGTGTTGTAGTTGCCGAGACCGCCTCCCTGACGCCCGGGAACCGGCACATAAATCCCGCCATCCGGTTGCTGCTTGCTCAAGATAAAGGTTACCGCCTTTTCAATCGTTTCGTCATATCCCGGCTCGCCAGATGCGGCTATGGCCCATAACGGCAGTGCCGTCATTGCCGGCATGGAGGCTTCCGACCATGCCCCGTCCGGCTTCTGGTTGGCTTTAAGCCAGGCCAAACCCTTACGGATTGATACTCTGACTTCCTGCATTAAGGCGGCGTCAAGATCTTGAGCCTCGGTTCTGGCGATTGAGGCAATACCAAGCAATAGTGTGATTAATATTGTTTTCATAGTAATATCTTAAACGCTGTCCTCCGCATGCTGGTTCATTAACGCCCAGAAAATGAGACAATAAAGCACTTTAATCACAGGTTATCCGCAACAGGTCACCCAATGCGGGTTACAGCCAAACGGCCGTGCTGGATGCCTTTAGTTGTTATCAATCGGTCGGACAATTCCCGGATGCGACCGGAAGGCCCGCGCACAGCCAAAACCTCCATGCAAACATGATGATCCACATGTACATGCAGTACCGAGCAAATCAACTCGTGGTAATCGTGTTGAATATCGGTCAGCGTTGATGTCAGGTTGCGTTTGTGGTGGTCATATACCAGGGTTATTGTGCCTGCGATGCGGGTCTCAGGTTGTTCGGCACCGTCAGATACAAGATGAGAGCGCAGAAGCTCGGCGATGGCTTGTGAACGGCTGGGAAAACCCTTACGCGAAACCAGGGAGTCGATCGCGTCAACAATATCTTGCGGCATAGACACGCTGAAGCGGGTTTTGAGATGCTTTTTCATAAGGCTCCATTATTTGAAAGGCCACATTCCTGATCGCCATCCCGTCTCGGCTGTGACGCCGAGGCGCATGAAAGGCAATACAGCCTCGGCGTTGGCGTCGAAATTGAAGACCGTGAAACCTCCTAAGCCCTGCTCGCGTGTGATTTCTATCTGTTCCGCTAATTTTACAGGGTCACGGCTGTCTTTCCAGCAAGAGAGTCCGATGCCGGGGTAAAGGCGCGCCTTGCCCACAAAATCCTTTTGTGTGGCGATCATGTTCAGAAATACGGCGTTGGAGTCGACATAGTTCATCGGGCAAACGAAATCCAGCCAACCCTGTTCGCACCACATCTTCCAGTCTTGTCCGATTGTGTCGCGGTCGATAGGCCAGTTGCGGAAGACCGCTGCTGATACTTGTATGTCCGGGCGTATCTTGCGTGCCTCTGTCGATACCCGGCGGACCACTGCATCAATGCTCGCGCGCCTGAAGTCCAGCCAGGCTTGCCATACCGCGCCGTCATCGTTGCCGCGCAGGTCATCTGGCCATCGTTTGAATTCACGTCCGGTTTTTTCGCTGAACCGCTGTCGGCAGCCCTGGCAGTGGCAGGCCGTCAATCCCGGATACCGGATATAATCAAAGTGTATGCCGTCCACCGGGTATTTTCTCACGATCTCCAGCATGGACTCCACCTCAAGTTCCTGGTTGGCCGGATGGGAGGGGCACAACCAGACCCTGTCAGATGTTTCCGCTTCTGAGTTGCGTTGCACGCGGCCTTCTGCGACCATGCGCTGGACAAAATCATCGGGAGCGTTGTGCCCCGTGTTCCAGTTCACTTTCCATACATGGCATTTGACTCCGTGTTTCTTGCAGGCAGCCAGGCAGGCAGCCAGTTGGTCGCCTTTTTCAGGCAGCTCTCCATATTCCGGCAGCACGGCAGAAGGGTAGAAGGCCACGCCGCCCCACAGCATGTTTGGCAGAATCACGTTGAACCCGTTTTCGGCTAGAAACCGGATCGATGCATCCCAGTCCTTGCCGCGCAGTCCGAAGGCGCTGTGGCACCAGAAAGCGCGATGTTCGTCACGCTGCGGCTTGCGTGTCATCATCCATGCTCTCAATGCGGTGTCGGACGCCTGGCCGCTGACAGCGAAACATTTGTCCCATTCGCCAACTTCATAAAGCGCCTGAGCCCGGTTTCGTAGGCTGGCGGCTTTTGACAGCTCGCGTCGGGCTGCCAGCGGTGGTTTTGCGGCGGACAAAATTTCCTTCAAATTATCCAAGCTGGTTGCCCCGCCGACAGCGCCGATGTTAGACAGCGCTTTTTCTGCGGTTTGGCGCCAGAATGCTGGTACCATTTCTCCGATGAGCGAGCGCATTAGTGCCGTGGTTGCCGTGTCAGGCCCGCCCATCCAGACATGCCCTATAAACGCGCCTTTCTCGGTTATTGTGATTGCCGGGTGCCCTGTGTCAGCCCCTTGGCTGTCAGTCCAGGTTGCAGCCACGCGCCCTTGCGAAGCTTCTGTCGTTTTTGCCAATGTCGTGCGCCACGATTTTTGCGGTGCAAAGTTTGGCTGGGCGCGCACACCCTGCGTGGTGCGTGAAAAACCTGAAAAGCCGCCATCGGGCACGGCTGACCCAGCGTTATTCACGCCGATGAGGTCGCTGATTTCTTGAGGCAGGGAATAGCATGCCAGCAGCCTTCCGCCCTTTGCTGTGAATTTTTTTAGCGCCGCTGTGGCTTCAGGCGGCAACGAAGGGTTATATGGCAACACCGCGAGACTTATGCCGTCCAGTATCTGCGGCGTCAGGTCGAGGTCTGATACCTGAGCGCTGGTCATGTCGAGAGAGTCAAGAGTTGTTGAGACGGCCTCAGCGTAATGGGAGAAGGACTTGGCCTCGCTGCCGCCCTTGGCCGCGACAGAATCCGCGCGCACAACCAAAATCTCAGCTTTGCCACCAGCGAAACCCAGGTTGGCGATCGCGCAAACAGTGTCCTCATCGCGGAGCCGCCATCCCGATATTCGCATGGTGTCCACCTCGCCCCAGCCGGCTACATGTCCCTCTGTTCGCTGCATGTCGCTTTTATTGATAATGATTCTTTGCCAGACGCCTTTGCGCTCCGGGGTGAACTCCCCGTGATACCATCCCTTGCCGCTGCGGAAATACAGGCTGAATGAAGAGAACGGGCGCGGATCTCGGCAGAAGAAGTCAAACTGGACCCCTTTGGCCATCCTTAGGTCAATGTCGAGCTTGATGTCCCATGTGACACGCTGGTGCCGCGCCTCCGAAAAATTTACTGGCAGGATCACAAAGCCGCGGTCAGACCAAATGGCCTTGGGAGTGTCTTGGCCAGACCGGAACAGGCGCTCGACATCGGAAGGGCTCTTGATCGCGCCCCAAGCCGGCAAGAGATGCCCGGCAGTCGGCGGAGAATCAATGTCGATCCCGCAACAGTTCAAACCGAGACCCAGTGCTAAAAGAATAGTTTTTTTCATAAGCATTATTTCCGTAATAGTCCAATGCGGGTATAGACCGCAACGCAATTCTTTAACTACGCTTGAAGACGCATTGACAAGAAGCTTTTTTATCACAGGACTTGAAAACCCGGCTACCAAAAGTCGCGCGCAGCTAACAGATGAAGTTGTTTAAACGCGGGACTCCTGCAAAAGTTCTCCGATTGCATATAGCAGTTTGGCGGAGGGATATGGTTTCGCCAGAAAACTGAAGCCTTCCTGCTCGATCAGCTCCCACCGCACCCTTTCATCGGCATAACCGCTGCAGAGGAGTACGGGTAAGTCTGGACGGTGTTTTTTCAACAAACAGGCGAGTTCAATGCCGTTCATGCTGCCCAAAACGATGTCGCTGAACAAAAGATCGAAGTCCTCGCTGCGCTGGTCAAAGTCGGCGATCGCCGATGCCGCGCTATCGTGCGCCGAAACCCTGAAGCCTGCTCCACGCAGGATCAGCGATCCCAGATTACGCACTTCAGGCTCGTCTTCGACCATCAGGATATGCTTGCCGAGGCCGGGCAGCGAGATCGGCATCAGATGGTTTTGAGCAGTGCCTGGATCTTCTGCAGGCTGATCTGTTGTTGGCAGGTAAATATTGAAAACTGTGCCCTGTCCGGGTTCGCTGTAGACATTGATCCAGCCGCCGCTCTGTTTGACGATGCCGTATATGACAGAGAGACCAAGCCCGGTACCCTTTCCGATGGTTTTGGTGGTAAAAAACGGCTCAAAGATATGCGGCAGGTTCTCATTGCTGATGCCGATTCCGTTATCAGTGACAGAAAGGCAGATGAATGATCCCGGAGTGGACTCCGGAAGCAGCCTCGTATCGGTCGGGTTGAATTCGGCCAAAGAAGTGCCGAAAGTCAGACGCCCGCCCTGAGGCATGGCATCGCGGGCGTTAACCGCTAGATTGATGATCACCTGCTCGAGCTGGGTTGGGTCGGCCAGCACTGGTTTAATTTCTGGGGAAAGATTGTGAAGAATCTGGATGTCCTCTCCCAGTATGCGCCGGAGCATCAGTTCTGTGGATCGGATTGTTTCATTAAGGTCAATCGGGCGCGGCTCTATATTTTGCTTGCGGCTGAACGCCAGTAGCTGGCGGGTCAGTTCGGATGCGCGTTTGGCCGCTTTTTCAACTTGTTTTAGATCGCTGTATTGGGGGTCTTTGTCATCGAGGCCTGTCAGCAAAAGCTCAGAAAAGCCGAGGATGGCCTGCAGCAGGTTGTTGAAGTCGTGGGCGACTCCTCCAGCCAGCCGGCCGATGGCATCCATTTTTGATGCTTGCTGCAACTGCTGTTGAAGTTCTATTTCGTAGGTGATGTCCCGCAGCGAGATTAAAACGTGCTGTTGCTTATTGAATTTAACCGGAGTGATATTGACACGCAGCCACATTTGTCGTTCTTCAGAGCCAGTCTTGACCCTGAAATTAACGTCTTGGTCGCAAACCGGTGCGCCTCCGGAGATCACACTCTGAACGGACTGGTTAAGCGGGCATTCATTGCAGAACTCTGTCTGACCGCAGCATAGATCCGGGTGCTGGCAATGGACGCAGCCTATCAGATGTCCGAGTCTGTAACGGGGCAAGTCTTGCAGTTTGTTTCCGAAAAGTTTCTCTGCGCCCAAGTTGACTTCTACAATTTCAGACTTGCTGTCGGCCACTAGCATTGCAGCGGGGGCGGCGTCAAAAACCGCGCTGAGGTTGTCGCGTCCCATCCGAAGGTCGTATGTCTGCTCGGTTACCTTTCGCTCCAAGATTGTGCGACGGTTGGTCAGCAGTGCCACCATGGTTGTTAACGCTACGGTCAGCAGCAGGCCGCCCAGCAGTATGATCTGGTGTTCCCGCAGCGGATAGTTTTTAAGCCATTCCGGTTTGGCGCTGATCACCAGAGCGTAAGTCTTGCCGAAACAAAAAATGGGGACACGTATATTTAGGCCATTGGAGTCGCTACTGCTCCAACATTCTGGCAAGTGCGTGGCGTTGGCTTCTGTTGATGTCAGAAACACCGGCGGGACTCCCTGATCGAGCTGGTAAAGATCGGCAGACAGGTGCTTGGTCAATGGGCCGATCTTGTAGCTCGGTGTGCGGATCAGGTTCTGCAGCCTGACCATGGCAGCCGCCAAACCCCTTTGAGATTGTTTCATGACTGGCTGGAAAAACATCACCAGTGTGCACCCGCTGTCTTTCAGTTTACCCAGCCGTATGGTGTCTGTTGCGTAGGGAAGTTTTTCGGTCATGCAAGCCTGTATCGTTTCCCGCGTAAGGTGGAATGTGCCCATATCAAATCCGGTGACGTGCGCGTACAGCTTTTCAGGCACGAGATAAAGCAGCGGGTAATGCCTTGCTTGTGCGGTCACGGGGATACGTTTTCCGGCTTCGTCCTTTTGCCAGATCGAGAAGTTTTCCATACCCTGTTGGCGCACTGCGGCTTCATATTCTGCGCGATCTGCACCGGGCACCTCCGGCAGCCAAGCGAAAGCCTCAGCCGCACTACTGTCCGCTAATTTATGGGTAAAAGCCTCGAATTCATGGTTGCTAACATATGAACTGGATGAGAAAAGCCTCTCAAGGTTGTCGAGTAGCTGGCCGATCTCCTGAAACTCGCGTGACACGCCTTTCATATGGGAATAGGCGGCGGATACAAAAACGTTCTCGCGTTGACGTCTCTCTTTCAGGTGGGCCTGCCTGGCAAAGGTCAGCACCAGTATCAACATGGCTATAAAGCACAAGACGGTCTCGGCGTGGTTCAAATATGGCTGCGAATGTTCACGCAGGCGCTCCCGCCTGAGCATGACCAGATAACCGGCGAGAATAACACACAAGAATGCCAAAGTTATGATGGCAGGTGTTTTTCTGGCTTCGTCAATGACAGTCTGCCAGGAGCTGGCGTCGGAGTCTATGCCCAACACCATCATGATCTCGCCGGTTTTGGGCGATACAACCGGGACGAAAGCCGAGACAAAATGGCCGTACTCGTCCCTGAACGGCTTTGTGGCCATTGGTTGTCCGGTAGCGAACACCTGTTCCAATTCGGGTGGGGGCAGCTCATAAACTGTGCCCGGCGCGGACGCATGCGGATGATGTGGAGGATGGCTCTCTGGGCCGAAGACGAATTGACCGTTGCGTCGGGCAACGCTGTATATGGATTCGATTTTAAGGTGCTCGGCGGCGGCCGCCATTTGACGGCGCATGCGATGAAACGCTGGAAGGTGCGCGTCGGCGGCGCTGAAAGACAAGCAGGCTGTGTGTTCGGGGTGTATGGCCCCCGCAATCATTGTGGCTTTAAGGCTGAGATCCTCAAGATGCTGCACTGCGGCGTTCCGTCCGCACCGGCAGGTCATCCAAGAGCCCAAGACCAATGTGCAGACAGCTAAAACCGCCAGCTCGCATCCCGACGTCTTGCCTGTTGTAGTGTCTGTTGCCATCGGGTATTCGCTGGAAGGGGCACAGCAAAATAAGCATAAAAACGAAAACACTATGAATCTTTCGATTCAAAGCATTAGCGAGCCTAAAGAACGCCTTTTAGGATAGCGGGGGATTAATCCTGTTTGAACCCGGAATATAGCGGCAACAGCGGGTAGCCGTTGTCAATCTTGTCAAAAGTTAATATGCCCATAGTGGTTTTGGTTCCGCCTTCAACCGCCGCCGTGTGCTTGCCAATCAAAGCGCAACCGGAAACCAATACGGAAAATAACAAGGCTGTCAGCAAAGCAAAGACATTACGCATTATGATCCATCCTTTCGATAGAATTCTCAATGATTAATAAGGGATGATTATCTCGCATGAGAGGTGTCAAAGTCAAGCTGGTAACACTTAGCCCGTCGGTTGTTCGGGTGCGACAGCAAAGCGTTGCAATCGCATTTTAGCGCGGACGGCTACTCAGCGTTTTGACACCGGAGTCAGCAGATTGATTTTGAAGGCACAGTCTGAAGTGAACTTCGGCACGGGAATCGGCAGCCGATCTTCCCTTGAACGGGCATCGAAACGGCGCACAACTTTGCCTGTCTTAGTTTCGTAGAATTCGACGCGGAAGAGCCCCGGGATGACACCTCCGATTTCGACCGTTAGATGTTCCGCGACAGGGGCCTGCTCTCCTGCTCTGGCGAACCTGACAGGGTGGATATAGCCGCGGGCTTTTTCCGGCGAGGCGGTACAAACCACAGCGAACTTCTTCAAAATATTCTTGTCGGCGCGTTCATCGGCGGTCAGCACGGCATCCGCTTGTTTTGCGGAGATGTCACGCGGGTCTACGCCTTCCATGAAATTGCGGATGGCGGTATAGCGCCGGTACAAGTCATGCTCGTCGACCACCTGCCACCACCAGAACATGGGAATGCCGGATATTGGTACGCACGCGCCGGTCCAGATTGCGGCATGCTGCTCGAGCATAAGATGCTCCAGTCCGGCAGCCATCGGAGAGCCTCCAAATTCGGTGATAAGTATCGGCTTGTTGTAGGCCAGTCCGGCAGCAGCGGTTTCCGTAACCAGCCCGATGATGCGCTCGGGCTGTCCGTGGTGATATGCATCAAGGGGATTGAAGTCCATCTCGGGCATGCCGCATATCGCCGGGTTCAGGAATTTGTAGTCATTGGATACATGCGCTGATACCAGATGCCCGTAGTGATCAATTTCCTTGAGATAGCTCCCCAGTGTACGGCACCACTCCACGACGGCCGGTTCGAAATGGGTTTTGTGATGACTCTCGTGCCCGGTCAGGTTGATCTCGCTGCACAGTTCGTAGCCGAAAATTACGGGAGCCCAACCCCAGCGGGCGTGTGTGTAGCGGCAGAAACGTTTCTGCATCTCGATGGCCAGCGGATCGCTGAAGAACTCAAGAGGCATATCCAGCCAACCGCCGGGAGTCTTCTTGTTATAAGGGTGCAGGTGCCATTCCGGGTCGCACCAGGTGCTGATGCGTCCGTGGTAATTTAGGACGAGGTTCAAGTAAATACCGTGGCGCATTGCCAGATCAACAACCCGGTCTAGTTCCCAGGCGTTGCCCATGTGGTAGTCGTTGGCGCCGTGATAGCCGGCCACGCCAGCGGTCCATTCCAAGCCCAGCGACCATGCGCTCATCCAGACCTCGGCCATGTTTTCCCCGGCATCCTGCATGCGCTTGAAATAACGGCGGTATGCGGTTGAGCCCTCGGTCTTGCGGAAGACCCAGGGGAATTTATCGTCCATGCGGTCATCTGTGGCTGAGCGCGTGTTGTGCCCGATCGGATAAAAAAGCGAGCCGTCGCAGAACTCGAAATAGCGCGGGTCTTTGACCGACACCTTGACGAATTTCAGCGCGTCAGCATCTGCCGGTGCGGCAGTGAAGCGCAGAGCGTTGGTTATTACGCATTCGCCCAGAGTGTCCTTAGCGTAAAGAGTTACGTTATACTCGCCAGTTGAGCGAGGGCAATAGCGCAAGCGCCACTCCGGCTGGCCGTCAGGCTCGACAGGCTCGCCTAGTTCGTCTTTCAGACGGTAATGGGGTTGGTAATAAAAAGCATGGATGGTGTTGGTAGTACCTTCAGGTGTGACGATTCTGGCGCTAGCGTCAATCTGTCCGGGGTCGAACGGGTTGTTGTAGCGGTCCGGCAGGTCGAAGCTTGCTTCGAACAGGGACAAGGTTCGCGGTGAGCGCGTGAGTTGGCGTATTTTGGATATGACAGGGGGCGTGTGGGGGGCGGCACTTGTCAAAGTTGCCGACACAAGGACGCATTTGCCGGTGAATGCCGCATCCGAGAAAATGCGGAAGCCGACAGATTGCGGATTGATGCGGACGCGGTGGTTCCATGCCAGCGAGTGGCCGGGAGTTTGCCAGCCGGTGGCGTCGGGCTGAAACGGCACCTCCACCATATTAGTCAATCCGGGTTTAAGTTTTGCCGGTGATATGCGCTGATGCCAAAAGTCATTACGGTCTTTCAGCCAGAAGAGCGTGTCGGCTTCAGGCGCGTCATCAGGCCATATAATCTCCATGCGGACCACACTGGAGTTCAACCAGTTCGTTAAGTGCGGCGCGTCCAAATGGAAGTTTTGCTCGCCCGGGTAAGACAAAATCGTCTCATAAGGCAACGTGACCGTTTCTGTCTGCGGCTCTGGCCTTAGTTTCAGGGCAAGCTCAACTTCGGGCTCGGCCGTCATAGGTAAGGCCAGCATAAAAACTGTCATCAACAGGGCTGTTGTTGTTACATCCTCTCTCATTTTCAGATACTTTCAAGCAGGCGCTGTGCCATAATCATCTTTCAAGCGTGCCGAGAGTGCGCAGTGTTGGCAGAAAAGCCGGAAAGGACTCGTTCAGGATCGCCGCATTACGGACATGCACTGGTGCTGGGGCCGCCAGTCCGGCCACGGCCAATGACATTGCCAGCCGGTGGTCGCCGCGCGCGTCACACGTGCCGCCCTTAAGGGTTCCGCCTGTGATGCTGAAGCCGTCCTTATGCTCTTGCAGGCTGACGCCCAAAGCGCGCAGCTCGTTGCAGAGCACGGAAATGCGGTCTGTCTCTTTATAGCGCAGCTCCTCGGCGTCTCGCACTTCGGTGACGCCCTCGGCAAAGCATGCGGCGATCGCCAGCGCGGGGAATTCGTCGATCATGCGCACGACTGTGTCGCCCCCGATCGAGACCGCTTTCAAAGGCTTAGCGCTAAGCAGGATGTCAGCGGCGGGTTCGCCGGCCACATTGCGTTGATTGGTGATCTGCAGTTCAGCTCCCATCGCGGACAAGATCTCAAGCAGTCCTGTGCGTGTGGGATTGATGCCGACTTCGCGGAGCAGTATGGAAGAGCCCGGCACGATCGCGGCAGCAACCAAGGGGAAGGCGGCCGAGGAGATGTCGCCTGGCAGTGCGCAGCGCAGAGGTGTAAGCGGCAGTTTTAAAGGAGATACTTGCAAAGTGTTTGGATCGACCTTGCGTATGTCGGCCCCCATAGCGTTCAGCATACGCTCAGTGTGGTCGCGCGACGGGCCGGGCTCTCTCCGTTCGGAAACCCCGTCCGCCGCCAGAGCTGCGAGTATCAGGCAGGATTTCACCTGGGCGCTGGCCACCGGCAAGGCATAGTTGATCGGACGCAGGGCTGTGCCAGAGCGGGCGGCCAGTGCGAGAG
>JAQVQN010000013.1 GCA_028701555.1 Kiritimatiellia bacterium
TGTGTTGGTGACGGCCGCGTACATCAACGAACGTCCGCTACGGGGCTTGCTGGAGTATGTGGACGCCGCTAACGTGGACATCAAGGCCATGAGCGACCGGTTTTACCGCGAGGTCTGCTCGGCCTCGCTTGATCCGGTCTTGCGTGCGGTGCAGGTAATGCGCGAAGTTGGTGTGCATGTGGAGATCACTAATCTGGTGATACCGACACTCAACGACAGCGACGAGATGCTGCAAAGCCTTTGCGGATGGGTTGCTGACAATCTAGGTGCGGAGACGCCTTTGCACTTCTCGCGTTTTTTTCCGCGTTATAAGATGACGCATCTGCCGCCGACACCGATTGAAACTCTCTTGCGTGCGAGGGGGCATGCTGTCAAAAGCGGTCTGAAGCATGTGTATGTGGGCAATGAGGAGGTCAAGGACGGCGAAAACACTGTCTGCGCCGGGTGCGGAGCGACGCTGATAGAGCGCCAAAGGTACGTAATACTGAAAAACCGTCTGGCCGCTGGTGGCGCGTGTCCGGAGTGCGGACGTAAAGTGCGCGGGGTGTGGTCGTGATTGCGCACGTCACGACGGCTTGCGGGCGGCGCGCGTTTTTGCGGATGCTGGCTCTCGCTGCCATGGGCGGGATGACGACGCGGCGGGTGGCGGCTGCACTGGTGCTGGACGACCGGGTGGTGGGGAGAGTGGCGCGATGGGCGGGCTGAAGCGGGGCTGGCCGGAAGGTGGCGGTTATGAAGGGCTGGTTGATTTTTTCTTTTTACTGCTTATTTTTATGGGCAGGATGTTCAAACGACAAGAGCAGGGTCGAGGAGGTGCAGATGGCCAAAAAGGTGATGGTCTCGCCCTTGGCGGGGCAGTGGTTTCAGGACAGCGAGAGAGCGCTGCGCGACGAGATCGCGGAGCGCTGCAAGGGTATCACGGTAGTGCGCAAAAAGAATATCTGCGCCGCAGTGGTGCCGCACGCTGGCTACCGTTATTCGGGAAGTGTGGCGGCAGGGGTGTACCTGCGCATATCGCCGCAGAACTTACGCCGGATAATTGTGATGGGGCCGAGTCACTATGTTGGCATGCGCAACAAGATCAGTGTGCCGGATGCCACGCATTATGCCACGCCGCTTGGCGAAATTAAGGCGGACACGGAGTTCATCGGGCGTCTGCGTTCTCTGCCATTCGTGACGCACCAGCCCGAGTCGCACATGCGTGAGCACAGCGACCAGATTCAATTGCCGCTGATACAGGCTTGTCTGGCCACTAACCTTCCGGTGGTGTGTATGGTCTGCGGACAGTTCGATGCTGGGTCTCTGGTAGAGGCGGCAGGCGGTTTGCGGGGGCTGATGGACGAGGGCACGCTGTTCGTGGCTAGTTCAGACTTCACGCATTATGGTGCCAACTACGGGTATGTGCCGTTCAAGGACGAGGTGTTCGAAAAGCTGGAGACTCTGGACATGGGCATCTTCGAGCTGTTCGCGCGCAAGGATCTGGCTGGTTTCATGCGGTATCTGGATGAGACCGGCGCCACGGTATGCGGGCGTGATCCGCTGGCCTTTCTGATGGCGATGATGCCTGCGGACGCGAAGGTCGAGCGTACCGCGTATGAGACTTCGGGGCAGATGACGCACGACACTCGCAATTCGGTCAGTTATATCGGAGCATTAGTGGCCGGCTCATGGTCTGATCCGGCAAAGAGGAAAAAAGCGGGGGTTGCGTTGGGAGGAGGCAAGCTGCCTGATGAGGATTGTACGCGGCTGCTGAAGCTGGCGCGGGACACTATCGTGCGGGCTTTGGAATCCGGCGAGCGGGCGGCAGCGGCGGCAGTGCCGGAGCATTTGACTGAAGGCATGCAGGCAGTGCGAGGAGGTTTCGTGACATTGCACAAGCGAGGCGACCTGCGCGGCTGCATCGGCGAGATCGTACCGCGCCGCGAGATATGGAAAGCGGTACGTGAGCAGGCGCTGAATGCGGCGTTCAATGATCCGCGCTTTCCGTCGCTGCGCAAGGACGAGCTGAAAGAGATCGACATCGAGATCTCGATCCTGACTCCGCCGCGGCCGGTCGGCTCCTGGCGCGAGATCGAGATCGGGCGTCATGGCATGGTGCTCAGCAAGGGCGGACGCAGCGCGGTTTTCCTGCCGCAGGTGGCGCCGGAGCAGGGGTGGGGCATCGAAGAGACGCTGACGCACCTGGCCCTGAAGGCTGGTCTCGGGGCGGAGGACTGGCGCGAGGGGGCGGAGTTTCTGGTGTTCGAAGCGCAGATTGCGCACGAGCGCAAATGAGAGGCAGGTGCAAGACTTAAATCACTTTCAGGTCAATTCCCGGCAGGGAGGGTGCGATTCAATAATGTTGAATCGCAGAAGGTTAAAGGGTTCAGGGGTCAAGGTTCAGGTGTTGCGCGGCAACTTTTTATGACGGATTTGGATAGTTTGTGTTATCTTTTCAAGGTTAAAAAGTAACAAAAAAAGGGAGAGTTTTGCTAAATGAAGGTTAAAATGAAGGGTGCTTTGGCGGCATTATTTTTAATTACGGCGGGTTTATCTCTGGCAGAGGAAGCTCCTGTATACAGTGTTGTCAAAGCGGAAAAAATACGAGCGCGTGCGGGTATCGGCAATTTCATGCGAAAGATCCGGCAAGGCGAAGAGGTGGTAGTGGCGTATCTGGGCGGTTCGATAACCGCCGCCAATGGATGGCGACCGAAAACCACCGCGTGGCTACGTGAACAATACCCGCAGGCCACGTTTAAGGAGGTCAACGCAGCTATCGGCGGCACCGGCAGTGATCTCGGGGTTTTTAGGCTTGAGCATGATGCGCTGAGGCATGCGCCGGATCTGCTGTTTGTGGAGTTCGCTGTGAACGACGGCGGAGCGTCGCCCGAAAGCATTTGGCGCGGCATGGAAGGGATCGTGCGTCAGACCTGGCGCAAGAATGCCGCGACCGACATAGTCTTCACGTATACGGTAGCGAGCGGAATGACCAACGACCTGATACGAGGCGAGTGTCCGCGTTCAGCATCAGCCATGGAGATGCTGGCGGATTTCTACGGTATTCCTTCCGTCAACTTCGCCGTGCCGGTGGTGGATCTGATGCAGGCTGGCAAACTGGTGTTCACTGCAGATGCGCAGCCTGCGGGCGACGTGATATGGTTCGCGGCAGACAGTTGTCATCCGCGCGATGCCGGGCACAATATCTACCGTGATCTGATGGCGGCGGCGCTGACGCAGATGGCGGAGAGCCAGCCTGTTGACCACAAGTCAAAACTGGAGCGGACTTTTGTGGCAGACAACTGGGAGGCGGCTAAAATGGTGCCCTTGACCGCAGGCATGCTGCAAGGCGAGTGGCGCATGCTGGGGGATGACGAAGGACTGCAAAAGAATTTTGGCCACCGCATGGGACGTTTATGGATGGCGGAGAAGCCGGGCAGCCGGCTGAGTTTCAAATTCCGCGGTGCTGTGGCGCAGGTTTATGACATTGTTGGGCCGGACGGAGGACAGGTGACCGTGACGGTCAACGGGAAGGCGCTAAAAAAGCCGTTACCGCGTTTTGACAGTTACTGCACTTATCACCGCATCGCCACGCTAGGGCTTGTATCTGGTGCAAATACGGGAGAGGTGCATGAGGTCGCTGTTGAGATTCATCCCGAGCAGCCGGACCGACGCAGTGTGTCGCACCGCCTCAAAGATCCAGAGCGTGAGCTAGCCGCGCCGAAATACCAAGGCACGCGTGTATGGATGAGCAGTCTGTTGCTGCTGGGTGATTTGGTAAATTAAGGAAAAAAATGTCAGTATCTGTTGGGTTCATAAGTTTGGGATGCTCCAAGAATCTCGTTGATTCGCAAATTATGGCTGGGTATCTGAAGAGCGATAAGATCGCTTTGGCTCCCACTCCAGAAAGCGCGGATATGATTTTGGTTAACACCTGCGCGTTCATCGAGGCGGCGCGAGAGGAGACGGCTGAGGCCATCTTAAGCGCCTGCGAGCACAAGAAGAACGGATGTTGCCGCGCGGTGATCGTCACCGGCTGCATGGTGCAGCGTTACCGCGAGCAGATGCTAGAGGCTTTTCCGGATGTGGATGCGTTTCTGGGAGTGGACGAGTTGGATCAGATAGCAGCGACGGTGCGGAAACTGGCGACGGGCAAGTGCGGTGGACTGACAATTAAAAAGGGATTGCCGGTGCGGGTGTTCACGCCCAAGTATCCGACACTGCTGTTCACGGGAGGGCCTTTCGCGTATCTCAAGATAGCAGAGGGCTGCGATCACCGCTGTGCGTACTGCGCGATCCCGGACATCCGCGGCAACTTCCGTTCGCGGGGGCTTGACGAGATTGTCACGGAGGCGGCGCACATGGTGAGCGCGGGTGTGCGGGAGCTGAACCTGATTTCACAGGACACCCTGCACTACGGGATGGACCGGGGGGAGTCAGTGTCCATAACTGATTTGTCGCGCGCGGTGGACGAGATCGACGGAGAATTCTGGTTCCGGCTGCTTTACGGGCATCCGGCCGGGCTCACCGAGGAGATGCTGGAGGTGATGAACCAGTCGCACCACCTGTGCCGGTATCTGGATTTGCCGGTGCAGCACAGTCATCCGGATATTTTGCATGCTATGAATCGCGGCAAGGCGGTGGCGGCGACTGCGGGGCTGGCTGAGCGCTTGCGGCAGGCTGTGCCCGGAGTAGTCCTGCGCACGACATGCATGGTAGGCTTCCCGAGCGAGAGCGACGAGCATTTCAACCATCTGCTGGAGTATGTGGCTGAGTCGAAGTTCGATCATCTGGGTGTTTTCGCGTTTTCGCCTGAGGAAGGCACCCCTGCTTTTGCGATGGACGGTGTTCCGGACGAGGATGTCGTTGCCGACCGCTGCGAGCGGCTGATGGAGTTACAGCGGGCAATTGTGGAAGATAAAACGCGCCGACTGGTCGGGCAGACCGACAAAGCGCTGCTGCTGTGCCCTAACGCCGACGGCGAATGGTTGGCGCGGTTGCCGCGACAGGCGCCGGAGGTGGACGGCGAGACTGTAGTGACAGGGGTACGGCCTAGTGCGCACAAGGGAGATTTTGTTAAAGTCATGATCACCGGCGGTAAAGGGTATGATCTGACGGCGCGGGCAACTCACTAAACTTTTTGTGCAATAAGGATCACGGATGGATACGGGATCATTTATTCAAGACCTGGCTGTTATTATGGCTGCGGTAGGCGCGGTTTCGGCTGTGTGTGCCCGTTTCGGCTGGCCTAAGGTCATAGGATATATACTGGCTGGAACCGCCATGGGCAAATACACATTCGGCGGTTCCTTCTTTATAAACGAGAAGAGTATTGATGTGTTGGGGCAGATCGGCATCGTGTTTCTGATGTTCACGCTCGGGCTGGAATTCAGTGTCAGGAAACTTAAAAAAGTGGGTAATGTTGCATTGCCGACGGCGTTATTGGACATGGCGGTCATGATCTGGCTGGGGCATTTCGTGGGCACCAAGATACTGGGATGGGGTTCGGTTCAGAGCCTGTTTCTTGGAGCTGCCATAAGCGATTCGGCCACGACCCTTTTGGCCAAAACCATCAACGACATGGGGTGGGGGTCGCGGCGTTTCACAAAGTACATTTTCGGCGTGACGATCATCGAGGACATCTTGTGCATTGGCGTGATAGCGCTGCTGACGGGCATTGTGAAGACCGGCCGGGTGCAGATAGGAGAGGCACTGTTCAGTTTGGGTGGATTGCTTTTGTTTATGACGGGGGTAACGGTTTTCGGGCTGCTGCTGGTACCTAGAGTGATTAATAGTGTGGCGCGTCTGAAAGACGACGAGACGCTGCTGCTCACCATCTTGGGTTTTTGCTTCTTAGTGTCATTTATCGCCTTGCGGCTCAACTACAGTCTGGCCTTGGGGGCCTTCATGGTGGGTGTGATGGGCGCGGAATCGGAGCATTTGCGCCGCATTTATCAGCATTGCATACCTTTGCGGACTATGTTCAGCGCGATATTTTTCGTGACGATCGGACTTTTGGTGAATCCTGCTGGCATGCTGGCGCAATGGCCGGCTGTTTTGGGCCTGACTCTGTTAGTGATCATCGGCAAGAGTCTGAACTGCACAATAGGACTGCTTCTGACCGGACAGGATCTCAAAAACGCGATACAGACAGGTGTGGGGATGGCTCAGATCGGCGAGTTTGCATATTTGGTTGCATTGATCGGGGTTACGATGAAAGTGGTGGACTCGTCGCTTTATCAGATTGCGGTTGGGGTCTCGATTTTGACGACACTGTTTAACCCATTTCTGATGAGAGGCTCGGAGCCGTTTTCGGATTGGGTCATGAGGCGATTGCCCGTAAGCTGGAACGAGTATCTGGAGACATACGCGAACTGGTACGAGCGGTTCCGGCATACGCAGGCACCTAGCGGTGCTGCTGCGGCGGTGCGGCTGAACCTGAGCATTGTCCTGTTGCTGATGGCACTGGTGGCGGTTAACTACATCGCGGCTGGCATGTTGGCGGGGCTGGATTATTCCGGCATATCGCCGGTGGTAGAGGCGCACAAGAGGTCTTTGCTATGGGGTGCTGCAAGCCTTATGACCATTCCCGGGGCAATCTTCCTTTTTTTCCGGGCGCGTGCCTTTGGGCGCGCCGTGGCAGAAGTGCTGATTCCCGCAAAAGTGGCTGGCACAGGCTGGGCCTTGTCGTTCAGAAGCATGACCGGTTCGCTGTTTGCACTGGCCGGTATCGCGGCGCTGTTTTTTGAAAGCGTGATGCTGAGCGGCAGTATCATGCCCGAACAAGCTTGGGCAAGGGCGGGCATTGTGATTTTACTTTTGACGGTAGGTGTGGCCGGATGGAAACAGTTCAGATATTTTGGCACAGCCTCGTTGGAGACTCTGCGCAAAGTGGTTTCGGAAGAGGTTGAGACCGCGCAAGATGAATCGGCTGCGGATCTGCTTGACATACACACCGAAAAGGTCAAGGTCGGGGCTGACGTTGATTTCCTGGGCTGCACATTGTGCGAGATCAACCTGAGGGCCAGAGCGGGAGTCAGTGTGCTGTGTATCGAGCGCGGCGGCAAAACCATTGTAAACCCGCGCGCAGACGATGTGCTGGAGGCTTCAGACACGGTGCTGCTGCTGGGGGACGATGAACAGATCGCCAAGGCCCGAGAGTTACTTTCCTGAAGAGGCGAAGCCGCTGAAGAATCAGCAAACAACCGAAAAAAGTTGTACTGAAAAAATATGCGTTGCAGGGGGCTCATATTTTTTAGTATAACAAAAATGTAAGTTGTATTTATTTGTGTTCATTGCTTGTTTAAGCGGTTGTAATTACAGGCCGTCACTTCAAGGTCGTTACGCAAGCACAGGTTAATGGACGGACGTTTACGTTTTTAAACAGTTTGTTTGGAAACAGAAAGGCAGTATATGGAGTCAGGATCATACAATCCGTTTCAGGTAGCTCAGTCTCAGTTTGACAGTGTGGCGGAGTTGATGGAACTGGATAGCGGAGTTCGGGAGCTATTGCGCCAACCGTCGCGGGAGTATCATTTCACGATCCCGGTGCATATGGATGACGGTACGGTCAAGGTCTTCAAAGGGTTCCGTGTGCAGCACAGCGACGCGCGGGGTCCGGCCAAGGGTGGAATACGCTTCCATCCGATGGAGACGGTGGACACTGTGCGCGCGCTTGCGATGTGGATGACTTGGAAATGTTCTGTAGTCAACATTCCACTGGGCGGAGGCAAAGGCGGAGTGGTGTGCGATCCGCACAATCTCAGTATGCGTGAACAGGAGCAGATCTGCCGCGGGTGGGTCCGTCAGATCGCCCGAGATGTTGGTCCTTTCAGTGATGTTCCTGCGCCGGACGTGATGACCAACGGGCAGCACATGCTGTGGATTCTGGACGAGTTTGAGACCATACACGGTGGACGTTTCCCCGGCTTCATCACCGGCAAGCCGGTCGGCATGGGCGGTTCGCTGGGGCGCACGGAGGCCACCGGCTACGGCGCGGTGTTCACTTTGCGCGAGGCGCTCAAAGAGCTTGAAATTCCGGTCGGCGAGACTACCGCCAGTGTGCAGGGCTTCGGCAATGTCGCGCAGTACGCGGTGGAGCTTTACACGAAATTAGGCGGCAAGGTCGTGGCGATATCGTGCTGGGATCAGGCAGACAAGGTCTCTTACACATACCGCAAAAAAGACGGGGTCAGTCTGGAAGAGCTGCGCGGCATCTCAGACAAGTTCGGCGGAATCGACAAGAAGCGTGCGCACGCGCTGGGTTACGAGATGCTTCCGGGCGAGGCCTGGCTGGATCAGGATGTTGACATCCTGATCCCGGCGGCGCTGGAGAATCAGATCAACCGCGGCAACGTCGGCAAGATATCGAAAGCCGTAAGGGTCATCCTCGAAGGCGCCAACGGGCCGACGACGCCCGAGGCGGACGAGGAAATCAAGCGTCGCGGCATTTTCGTGATACCTGATTTTCTGGCGAACGCAGGCGGAGTGACCTGCAGTTATTTCGAGCAGGTGCAGTGCAACATGAACTACTTCTGGGAAAAGGATGAGGTTATCACCAAGCTGGACTCCAAGATGACGGCGGCTTTCGCGGCGGTGAGCGAACTAGCCCGCCGCAAGAAACTTTACATGCGCGATGCAGCTTACGTGATCGCGATCAACCGCGTGGCCGAGGCGGTCAAACTGCGCGGCTGGGCATAAATGGCGATTCTCTTGCAGGCATCCGGCAGGGTGCCTGCAAGAGAGAGGTCGGAGGTCAGATAGCAGAAATCAGATGTCGGGGGGGTATGAGCGACAAAAAACAGGCCAACGACCGATTCAGGGTGCTGCGGGAACGTGCCAAGGAGCTGAACTGCCTATATCAGGTGGAGGAACTGCTGGCATCGGACAATCGGCCTCTGCCTGATATTTTTCGCGATATCGTGCAGACGATACCGTGCGGCTGGCAGTATCCCAAGCTCTGCCAGGCCAGAATCGTATGCGACGGCGAAGTCTATGAGCCGGCGCAATACGTGCAGACGCCTTGGACTGAAACTGTTTCCATAACGGTGGAGGGGCGAACCGCTGGCTTTGTCGAAGTTTCATACGTGAACGAGGTGCCATCGTCTGGCGAGGGCGTCTTTCTCCAGAAGGAGCGCAAGCTGATCTGCACCATCGCCGAACGCATCGGGCAGACGGTGTTCCATCGCAAGCTAGAGAAGCTTTTGCGTGAATGGGAGGATGCCAACCGTACGCTGGCGGACGACAAGAGCGGGCATGAATGGATGGTAATCGTCGATTTGTTGCGGCGAACAGACGAGAAGCTGTATCTTTATACGTCGCGAAAAATGCTCTACCACCTTTTCTGGAGCGGCATCAAAGAGTCGCGGCAAGTACTGAATCTGTTCGGCACCGATTTCACGCTGAGCCAGTCTGACGGAACCGGTGAGGCCAACTGTCCCAGCCAGAAGCAGTCGCACGAGAGTATTTTGGCGGTCAGCGACCAGGTCTTCACGATAGCCGCAAGGCATTTGAGTGACAACGAGATACTTGACTGCCTGCACAAGTGGATCAAAGAGAACAAGCTGAGTTTTCTGATCAAGACAGTCGACAGCGCCAACACCCCTTTCAGTGCTGTGCTGGACGCGATACTGCGCTACCGGGCTCTTGCCAGCAGCGAAATGGCCTTGGATCAGCCGACTGAAAAATGGTTGCGGGTGTCGTTGATCAGGCGGTTCTTCGCCGACAACATCGAGTTCATCAATCTTGCCAAGAAGCATCTGGACGTTTCGGATTTCTTTGATCTAGCAACACACATCATCCATCCCTCGGGCAGCAACGGACATCTCGGCGGCAAGAGCACCGGTTTATTTCTGGCGTGGCACATTCTGCGGCGCGCGGCAGACAAAGACGCTGTGCTGTCAGACATCAAGATGCCTAAGACCTGGTACATGACGGCAGACTGCCTGACCGACTTTCTGCGCTGCAACGATCTGGAGGACGTGAACGAGCAGAAATACAAGGATATTGAACAGATACGCATTGAATACCCGAACATAATACAACTTTTCAAGCATGCCCGTTTCCCTTCTGAGATGGCCAAGGGCATTTCAATGGCGCTAGATGATTTCGGAGAGAATCCGATTATTGTCAGGAGCTCAAGCCTTTTGGAGGATCGCGCCGGCACGGCGTTTTCCGGGAAATACAAAAGCCTCTTCTTGACCAATCGGGGCAGCAAGCAGGAGCGTTTGGAGAATCTGCTGGATGCCATTGCGGAGATTTACGCCTCGGTTTTTGGGCCTGACCCGATCCTATACCGCGCCGAGCATGGCCTGCTCGACTTCCATGAAGAGATGGGCATCATGATCCAGGAAGTGGTGGGGACGCGGGTGGGGCCGTATCTGATGCCGGTGTTCGCGGGCGTGGCGTTCAGCAGCAACGAGTTCCGCTGGTCGCCCAGACTCAAGCGCGACGACGGCCTGATACGGTTGGTGCCGGGGCTGGGCACTAGGGCGGTCGACCGCGTCAGCGACGATTATCCTGTGCTGCTGTCGCCGGGGCAGCCGTCCCTGAGGGTCAACGCCACGGCGGATGAGATCAGGCACTACTCGCCTTCGCATGTTGACCTCATAAACATGGAGTCCCGCTGTTTTGAGACAGTGCCGATCAATTTATTGTTGCGTGAATATGGCCATGAGATACCCCAGTGGGTTCAGTTGGTGTCTGTGTATCGGGACGGCCATGTATGCCGTCCGTCCAAGATTGAGACGGACTTACGGAGCGACGAGCTGATCGTGACCTTCGACGGCTTGATCACGCGCACGGATTTCGTCAAGCAGATGCGCACGATCCTGCTGACATTGCAGGCTGGGTTGGGTACGGCGGTGGACATAGAGTTCGCATGTGATGGTTCCGGCTTCTATCTGCTGCAGTGTCGTCCTCAGTACACTGAAAAAGATGTCGCTCCTAGTGCTATTCCGCAGGATATACAATCCGGCAAGCTGTTATTCACGGCCAACCGCTTCATATCCAACGGGCGTGTGCCGGACATATCGCACATTGTTTACGTTTCTCCTGAGAAATATTCCGAACAGGTTAGCGTAGACGCGCTTGTGGACATCGGACGGGCCGTCAGCCGTTTGAACGCATTGTTGCCCAAAAGGCGTTTCATCTTGATGGGGCCGGGGCGCTGGGGCAGTCGCGGCGATATCAAGCAAGGCGTGCAGGTCACCTATTCTGACATATGCAACACGGCTGCTCTGATCGAGATTGCGCGCAAAAAGGGTGCTTACTCGCCGGAACTATCCTTCGGAACGCATTTTTTCCAAGACATGGTTGAGGCCGGCATACGCTATATACCGCTTTATCCGGATGACGCGACAGTGGTGTTCAACGAACGTTTCCTGAACAGCTCTCATAACATACTGGCAGGCATATTGCCGGAGTACGAGCATCTGTCTGACGTGGTTAGGGTTATCGATGTGCCCGGCAGCGAAGATGGCAATATCCTGCGGATTCTGATGAACGCCGACTTGGGCGAGGCTCTCGGGTTTATAGCCGAGCCTGAAGTTTCGGAAGAGGAAGTGCCGGTGACTGTGCCTGCGGTCGGTGCGCGGGTCGAAGATTTCTGGCGCTGGCGTCTGCGCATGGCCGAGCAACTGGCGCGGCGGATGCGTCCGGAGCGTTTCGGGGTGCAGGCGTTGTATCTGTTCGGGTCTACGGCCAACGCCACGGCTGGACCTGGCAGTGACATAGACTTGCTGGTGCATTTCAAGGGCACTCCCGAGCAGCGTCAGAACATGATGCTGTGGTTTGAGGGGTGGAGTTTGAGTCTTGCAGAGCAGAACTACCTGCGTACGGGTTATACTTCGGAAGGTCTGCTGGACATACACGTTGTGACTGATGCGGATATTGCCGAGCGATCCAGCTATGCGGTCAAGATTGATGCCGTAACTGATCCGGCCTGGCCTTTGCCGCTGATGGGCACAGAAGGCCGAGAGTGATTGCCAAGGCAACGGACTGACAGGAGCGAATGAAGACAGCGATTTTTGATTTGGACGGGACACTGGTGGATTCGTTGGCGGATCTGGCATTGTCTATTAATCTAACACGCGGCGAGTGTGGATTGGCGCCGCTGACATTAAAAGAGGTTGCAGTCTGCGTGGGTGAGGGTGCGCGAGTGATGGTAACTCGCGCCTTTCCCGAGGTGCCGGAAGCGATTGATCGGCTGTTATTAAGGCAGCGCGAGCACTACCGCGCGCATCTGCTGGACAACACCGTTTTATACCCCGGCGTTCAAGAAACTCTGGAACGCTTGAAGGCCCAAGGATGGGCTTTGGCGGTGGCTACCAACAAGCCGGCTGCCGTCACTTTCCCGATTCTGGAGGGGCTTGGGATTCTTGGACTATTCGGCGCGGTTGTTGGCGGAGGGGAGTGCCCTGAACTCAAGCCCGATCCCGCGCCTCTGCGTCTGGCGGCGCAGAGAATGGGAAAGGCTCTCGACGCTTACGATTGGATGGTGGGG
This sequence comes from Kiritimatiellia bacterium, assembly GCA_028701555.1. Lineage (GTDB taxonomy): Bacteria > Verrucomicrobiota > Kiritimatiellia > RFP12 > UBA1067 > JAQVQN01. The sequence goes on from JAQVQN010000013.1 coordinate 12,479, forward strand.
GACCACTATACCGACCTAGAGGCCGGCCGGCGCGCCGGAATCAAGCGCTGTTTCTGTCGGTACGGTTTCGGCGACGCGCGCGGCGAAACTTATGAGTTGGCGCTAGACAGGCTGGAAAGTACGGCATTTGATTGTGGCACGGCCCGGGCGTTGTGATATACTGATTTCCATGTTCATGGAACTTGTTTTTTTAGGCACGGGCACGTCTGTCGGGGTACCCATGATTGGCTGTCACTGCCCAGTGTGCTCATCGCCAGATCCGCGCAACAACCGTAGGCGCACCAGCATGTATGTGCGCACTGAGGAGGCGGCATTCGTGATCGACACTTCGCCGGATTTCCGGCAGCAGGTGCTGGATCTCGGGATCGAGCGTATTGACGCGGTTTTGTTTACCCATGCGCATGCTGACCACATCTTGGGCTTCGACGATATACGCAGGTTCAACACCATCAAAGGCGGTGTCATACCTGCCTATGGTGACCGGGTGACAATTGAAGACGTGCGGAGAATTTTTCACTATATCGGCAACAAGCCTTCGCCGGAAGGGCTGTACCGGCCGTTGATCGAGTTTGTCAAGGTTGAAGCACCTTTTATGGTAGGCAAGGTTTCGGTGACACCCTTGGAAGTGCGGCACGGACGCAAGATGACGGGGTATCTGCTGCAATATGCCGGGCACAGGATAGGTTATGTGCCGGATTGCGCAGGAATGCCGGATGAGACCGTCGAGATACTGAAGTCGGTGGATGTGATGATCATAGACGCGCTGCGCTACCGGCCGCATCCGGCCCACCTGTGTTTGGATGAAACCTTGGCGCTGCTGGACAGGATTCGCGCCCGCCAGTCGTATCTGATACACCTTTGTCACGACATGGATCACGCTACCCTTGAGGCAGGCCTGCCGCCGTCGGTGCTGGTCAGTTACGACGGTCTGCGGCTGAGGCTGTGAGGCAGTGAGTGAGAGAGCGTGCGGAAATTACGAAATGCAATCGAATGACAGGATAAAGCTATGATGTTTTTTAAAAAATCAAATTTATTGTTGGCTTTGGTGCTGTTCGCTGGTATTTCGGCAGGGCAGCAGGTCAATGTCGGACTGACGTTGGCTTATAACGTCTATGTTGTCGGCGAACCGGTGCTGGTGCAGATTGAGGCATTGAATGCCACACGCGACCTTATCGAGGTAGGTAAGCCGGAGTCCCCAAATCATGTGCTGATCGAGATCACCAAAGACGGTCAGTACAACGCGGTCAAAAGTTTCAACGACGCTCCGGTCGCGGGGGTTTTTGAATTGGAACCGAGCCAGAGCTTGCACCGCAAGGTGGAACTTGACAAGTGGTTTTCTCTGTTGCAGGAGGGTAAATATGTTGTGCGGGCCGTTATAGTGCATGCGGGCATGCGTTATGAATCGAGCAAAAAGAGTTTTGACATCGTCCCCGGCATACCTTTAGGCGAGGGAGTGCAGATGTTTGTCGGCAGGCCCGATCTGCGCAGAAACTTCAGGCTGGTTTATTGGCACCGCAATCAGGTTGACCGTTTGTTCATCAGGATTGAAGACTCTCCCGGGGCGCGGATCTGGGACACGATCGACTTGGGCAGCATGATGCGCGGCATGCCGCCCAGGCTGGACATATCGCCGGAGGGCGAGGTTACCGTGGTGCACCGTTCTACGCAAGATGCTTTCGCCAGGACACTTTTGTGGTCTTTGCCGGACGTGGTTGAGGTGATTGAGCGGAACTCGCTGCTCGACCCTGAGATTTCCGCCACTCAGAGGGTTAAGTCGCTTTACGGCGAGATGGCAGACGAGGAGCCCAAGGAGAAAAAATCATGGTGGAAATTCTGGTAAGGCGAACTTTGCGGCCAGAGGTTTTTTTGTTTTTTCTATACTTGGCGGCTATGTCAATGCTGTGCGGGTGTTCCTCGGTGCCGAAGGCTGATAAGTCAAGCGAGGCGATCACAGGTGCATGTGACAGTTATGATGAGATGGCGGTTCTGGCCGAGGCGATCCTGTTGACCAAAAGGTTTTACGTGCAGGAGACTGATTTTCGGGATTTGGTATATGGTGCGGTTGACGGAATGTTGTCCGGGCTGGACCCGAACTGCGCTTTTCTCCCGCCGAGTTCATTGGCCGAACTGGAGGAGGAGGCGCGCGGTAGTTTCGGCGGGATCGGCGTGAGCATCGGTATGGGCAAAGGTTCCAGCGGGGTCAAGGTAATCGCGCCGATCGAGGATTCTCCTGCGTTCAAGGCGGGCATTCATGCCGGCGACGTGATCACGGCGGTGGACGGCAGGGACACGACAGGCGCCTCTGTAGAGGAGATTTCTAGCGCCATCAAGGGTGACACAGGCTCCTCAGTTAAGCTGACTGTAGAAAGGGATAATGGCGAGACGCTGGATTTTGCGCTGGTTAGGGAAGAGATAAAGATCTCTAGCGTCAAAGGCCCCCGGGTCTTGGACGACGGTATAGGCTATGTGCTCATCACTACGTTCAACGCCGCCGTGGCAGAGGATTTTGCTGCGGCATTGGCTAGGCTTGAGCGCGAAGTCGCCTCGGGCTTG
>JAQVQN010000303.1 GCA_028701555.1 Kiritimatiellia bacterium
GGAGTAGACGATCATGGCGTTGGAAGGCGGGATCAGCAGACCGGTGGTGGCGGCGGTGGCGGTGACAGCCACATTGAAATCTCGGTCGTAACCTTTGCGGTTCATCTCCGGGATCATGAAGCCGCCTACGGACGAGACTGCTGCGGCGGCCGAGCCCGAGATTGATCCGAACAGCATGCAGGTCAGGGTGTTGACGTAACTCAGGCCGCCGGGCAGGCGACCGACAAATATCGCCGCGAAATCGATCAGCCGCCGCGCCAGTCCGCCGCGTCCCATCAGGTATCCGGAGAAGATGAAGAACGGGATCGCCAGCAGCGGGAAGCTGTCCACGCCGTTGGCCATCCTTTGGGCCACGGTGTAGCCGGCGTCGCCGCCGTTAGCCAGGATTGCGAGCAGCGACGATACTGCGATGGCGACCGCTATCGGGGCGTTCATGACCAGCAGTGTGACGAAAGCTAGAACCAGCACAAAAATAATTCCGATCATGGCTTCAGCCCTCCGACTTGGTTAGCGCGCCGATCTTGTCGGCTGGCGTCTGAATTAAAGTGATCATGCTCTCGACCGCGAACAGCAGTATGAAGACGCCAGCGAGCGGGATTGACAGGTAAACCATGCCGCGCGTCATCCATGGCATGGTGGGCAATTTCTGCGCCATCTGCCCCATTGCAAGGGTCCAGCCGCCGATCATGAAAACGATCACAGCCAGCAGCAGGATGATCACCTGCACAATAATGGCGAGGGTTTTGCGGGCCTCGGGATCCATTTTAATCACGAAATAGTCCACGCCCAGATGCGCTTTCTCGCCGAAGGCCAAGGCACCGCCGATCATCGAGATCCATATCAGCAGCACCCGTGCCAGCTCGTCTGTGTATTCAGCCTGGTGGCCCAGAACGAAACGCGTGAAAACTCCCCACAAGACCGTCAGTGTCAGGACGGCCACCATGAGCATCAGCAATATCTCCAGCGAGCGCAGAAACCCGTGGCGCACAACTCTCCATGTGTCCATCACTTGACCTCCTGGATTTCTGCCAACAGTTTGCGGATATCCTGATAGGCCGGATCATCAGTGATAGGGGCGCAGGCCTTGCGGAAGCTCGCAAGGTCGGGGGTGATAATCTCTACACCGCTCTCCTTGGCCTTGGCCAGGCTGGTGTCGGTCATCTCTTTCCATAATTTGCGCTGGAAAGTTTCCGATTCGGCGGCGGCCTGCCGCATAGCCTTCTGGATGTAATCCGGCAGACCGTCCCATGTGAGGGTGCTGATGATCAGCATGTCGGGGATGCGTTGGTGGCCGGTGGCGATGAAATACTTGCAGACTTCATAGTGGCGGCTGCTGACGAACGAAGGCGGATTGTTCTCGGCGGCATCGACAGTGCCCTGCGCTAGGGCTGTGTACAACTCGCCCCAACTGATGGGGCAGGGGCTGCCGCCCATGGCCTTGATCATGTCCATGGCGGTGCGGCTGTTCATCACGCGTACCTTCATTCCGCTGACATCCTCCACCGTGCGGATCGGCTTTTTGGTGGAGTAGAAGTTGCGGTCGCCGGAATCGTAATAGCACAAGCCGCGGAAATTGCGAGCCACGCCCAGCTCGAGCATGCGCTCGCCGATGGGGCTGTGCAGGGTGTTCCAGAAGTGTTCCGCATCGCGGAAGGCGAACGGCACGCTGAAGACCTTCATTTCCGGCAGGAAGGCCTCCATCGCTGCGGTCGAGACCTTGGTCATCGCCAGTTCGCCTTTCTGCACCTGTTCAAGGCAGTCGGTTTCGCTGCCCAGCACGCCGCCGGAGTAGACATCCAGCGATGCCCGTCCGCCGGTTAGCTCCTCCAGTCGCTTGCGCATGAAGAGCATGCCCTGATGGACGGGGTGTGCCTCTTCGAGGCCATGAGCCAGCTTGATGACGATCCGGTCAGCCGAGTCCCCGCTTTTGGGTCTTATAATGAAGGCACCCAGTACGGCGGCCACAAACAAGCCTGTGGTTAAACCGGCAATGAAAAAAGATTTGGATTTCGTCATGTGTTCCTCTCTGTGTCTGGTTTGATAAACAGCAAAAGCAGGTTAAAGGTATTTCGCGGCGAAAGCGGCGAGTTGGCTGCGCTCGCTGCGGTGCAGGGTCACGTGTCCGTGGATCGGCAGTTCTTTCATACGCTCCGCTGCATATGTCAGGCCGTTGCTGGAGGCGTCGAGATAGGGGTTGTCGATCTGGTAGGGATCGCCGGTCAGGATGATTTTAGACCCCTCACCGGCCCGGCTGACCACGGTCTTGACCTCGTGCGGTGTCAGGTTCTGAGCCTCGTCAATGATGATGAACTGTTTGGAGATTGAACGCCCCCTGATATAAGTGAGCGCCTCAAGCTCCAGAATGTCGGTGTCAAGCAACTGGTCGATGCGGTCCTGCGGCGTCTGGCGGCGCGGGGTTTTCTTTGCGCCGGGAGGCGGCTCAGGCTGGAACTTGCGCAGCAGATAGTCGAGGTTGTCAAAGATCGGCTCCATCCAGTGCGAGAGCTTCTCCTCTTTGTCACCCGGCAGATAGCCGATGTCCTTGCCGAGCGGCACGATCGGGCGCGATACTAGGATGCGGTCGTAAAGGTGCTCGCGCTGGACCAGTTGCAGGCCTGCGGCTATGGCCAGCAGCGTCTTGCCGGTGCCGGCCTGACCGACCAGTGTCACGATGCTGACGGAGGGGTCCATCAGCAGTTCAAGCGCCATGCGTTGCTCGACATTGCGCGACTGTATGCCATAGACGGTGTCGATCGCGAGGTTGATCTCCGCCAGCGATCCGTCCGGGAAGACCCGCGCGATGGCCTGTGTGTCTGGGTTTTCCGCAGCGGTGAGTTTCACGAACATGTTGGGGAAGCATTTAGCGCTGAACGAATCCAGTATCTGTCCCTCATAGAGCCGTTCAATGATGTCGGCCGGAACGACAGCCTCGGTATAGCCGGTGTAAAGCTCGTCGAAATTAACCTTCTCGTGCTCGAAGTCCTCGGCGTCCAGAGAGAGGGCGTTGGCTTTGACGCGTACATTGATGTCCATGGAGACGATTATGACACGCTCGCCTTTGCGTCCCAGTTCATATGCGAGGCGGATCAGGGCGTTGTCTGGGGTGTCCTCCTCGAGTCCGGCCTTGCCGATCTCCGGCGTGACCAGCACCCGCAGGGTGCCGCCGCCGGGCAGCGTAACGCCTTTCGACAATTGCCCGTTGGCTCTGAGCGCGTCCAGTTTGCGGATGGACTCGCGCGCGTTGCGACCGAGCTCAGAGCTTTGCGTCTTGAACTTATCCAGTTCTTCCAGCACTGCCATTGGCAGGACGACATGGTTGTCATCAAAGGCGTTCAGCGACACAGGGGAGTGCAGCAACACGTTGGTGTCCAGCACAAAGGTTTTAGCGATCTGCTTGCGTGTGCGGCGGGTTGACGGTTTTTTTGGTGGCATGGTGTTAAAATTGGGTTAGGTGTGCTTGCGGGACTTGGTGCTGAACGTGATCCAGCCGAAGGCGGCGACCACGATAAAGCTGGCCAGCGGCAGAACGAATGCGGCACTCTCGCCGTTAAGCACAGTGAAGCCGAGGTTGAACGATTCCTGATCGATGAACCAGCCTGCGCCCATCGGCATCAAGGCACCGCCGACGATCGCGAAGATCAGTCCGGCCGAGCCGAGCTTGGCGTCCTCGCCGAGACCGTCGAGCGCGATTCCGTAGATGGTGGGGAACATCAACGACATGCAAGCCGAGACACCCACCAGGCAGACCAGCCCG
>JAQVQN010000304.1 GCA_028701555.1 Kiritimatiellia bacterium
TTGCGCCGCCACCCTACGCAGGGGGTCTACAGAGACAAAGGGCAGGAAACGCGCGGTCAGCTCAGGGCAGAAATCGTACACCTCTCTGAGCAGCAACTCGTTCTCGGCGGCGTAGGGCGCGGGCGAAATCGGCCGGAGCGCGGGTTTCATACGGCAGTCGAGAAAAGAGGGGAAGTCAAAATAGAGATCCGGTGTAAAGGGAAACACCACGCTGACATCAATGCCGCAAGCCTTTTGGCGGTAATAAATGCCCTCGACGGTCGCCGCGTAGGGGTACTCTTGCCGCGCGTAGGCGTTGATAGATACGCCCGCATGGTTGTGGGCGTCAATCGTTTTTCCGGACAATGTCCGGCGTGTATGCGTTCGCATGCGAACCCCTTTCTTGCGGGAAACGTTTAGAATTTGATCGGAACCCGGCGCTCGCTGGTTTCGCAACTGCAGTCGGCAGCGACGGAACCGGAGAGGATCAGTTCGCTTTTCACGACCTGCAGCATGCTGGCGGGAACGCGGGGCGTGACCGGCCCGTGCGCGGCAAGGCGGCTGATGAAACGCTGCCAGATGGACTCGCCCGCTCCGAAGCCGTCCCAGAAACTTACGAGTTTCGAACTGGCCAGATCGAGCGGGCCGATCGTGGCGGCTTTGGGCGGCACCCATGACCAGTCGCCGGCACTGCCGGCATCGGCATACAAGCAGTTCTGGCAAACCGTGATAGGGTGGAGGTCGACGATGCTGGCACCCTGCCGGAGAAACGATTCCATGTTCTCGCCGTGATCGCGGACTGCGATGTGGGGTTCGTAGAAAGCGACGTGGCCGCCCCATCCGATGCCGCCATAGGCCTTGTCAGCGCCGCCCAAATCAGCCAGCATGTTACTGTAAGATTTGACATTCTTCGTCGATGGGAAGTGGATCTGTTTTTCAGGCATACGCAGCGCGGGGCGTATCTGGCTGAACAGATCACGCCACATCCAGTACTGGAACCCGCCCTTCCAAGAGCGCGGGGCCGTGTTGCCGTCCTGGTCGGCATACTCGTCCATATTGAATGTATGGACATGGTGGCAGGGGATGTTAAGGTCATTGATCATTTTCGCCACATAGGCGTAATTCGGGTTGGGGGCCGGCAGAATGAGGACGTACTTTTTGCGGCCCGCTTCCAGAGCGCGTTTTATGCCTGCCACGATATCCATAACGTAGGCGAACTGGAAAGCCTGTTCATTCTCGATGACGCGGATCTTGAAATTCTTGTTTTTATGCTTCGTGATCTCATCCCGCCGGATGTTTCTGGCGCGTTCGCAGGCTTTAGAGTCACGGAAGGGCAGGCAGTCGGACAGGTCGTATTTGAAACCATGCTTGGTCATAAGTTACTCCTTAATTTAAGGTTACATAATAGCAAAAAAACCGAAACAAGCACAAAGAATAGTCGTGCCCTCGCTTGACGGTTGCGACTGACCAGACTACACTTCCTCGTTTCAGAATGGTCTGGGCAACGTGCTAACAGAAACTGGAGATAAAATGGTCTTGGAAAAAATCTCGGATAAGGTTTTTGAAACAACGGGCGTTGTGTTGGGAATCGCCGCCTTATTGTTGATTGTCAATCAGATTTACGCGGAGTGGGCCAATCCCGCGCCCACTACACTTTCCACTGTTTTTGTCGCTGGCTTCATGTTTAATTACTTGTTCTGGTGCCTCTATGGTATCCGCTTCCGCCGTTTCGCCATGTGGTTCGTGAACGGGATCGCCATGCTGCTGCAGTTGTGCCTGCTGATCGTGTCCCGCTTTTGAAATGCGGCCTCGCGATCTGTAGGGGGCCGGTTGTCAAACCTGTGCAGTGGGTAGAAGTGCTGCGGGGCGCGAGCGGCCGAGGTCGACCAGAGATTGGTGATTGTCCGGTTAGTTTGGCTTGCGGTTCTGGTTACGCCATTCATGCGGGGTGACGCCATAGGTGCGCTTGAAATGGCTGGAGAAGTGGTGCGAGGCGCAGAAGCCGAGGTCGAAGGCCAATCGGGTTATCGGCATGTCTGTGGAGACCAGCAGGATTTTGGCTTTTTCCAGACGGCAAGAGATTTGGAAATGCGAGGCCGGCAGGCCAGCGAGGGCTTTGAATTGGCGATTAAAGAGCGAGGGCGACATGCCTGCCTCGTGCGCCAAGGCGTCGATGCTGACCTTGCGCTCGGGATTTTCGCGCATGGCTCTTACGATCTGATCTATGCGTGTTGAGTGTGCGGCTGACGTTTTGTGTGCGGATGATTCGATCACGCCGATCAGCAGCGCCACGCAGGCATTGTTTAGGCAGGCTGTTCTGAAGTGCCCGGAAGGCTGATCGTAATACTTGAACAGGTGTGCGAAAGCATTTTTAACGGCATCATTTTTTGCAGAGAGATGGCAGGGAAGGCTGTATAGGCGCGACCAGATTTCGTGCGCTTCACGCGCCTTGAGGCTAAGATAGGGTCGGTTAGCGCGGGGCGCGCGAAGTTGAAGCCAGTTCAATATGGCGCCGTGCGGATGCGTCGTCAGGCAGTGGGTCTCTTCCGGACGGTTTACGAAAATGTCGCCCGGCATGATGCGGTATATGGCGCGGTTGTTCAATTGCGTCAAGTCTCCGCGCAGGCAGATTCCGATTTCGATACAGCCTTCATGCCGGTGTTCCCAGACCGGTGCGATCTTATGCCTGAAACGGCTGACACCCAGTTCGGGAACTTCGGGAACACCCAACTCAGACAGGTTCAATACCCGTTGTTCCGGTTTTTTTAAGACTGCATCCGTCAGCGTTGCCTTATTCTCAGTGGCCAAAATATTAGTTTCAATCTCTCTTGAACGTGTCATGGTTTTTAATCTTCTAATCTTTTTGAGAACGTGTCAATGGCGTTTGAATGGTGCGCGGCAAAAGGGGTGCGATTCAGGAAAGTTGAATCGCAGAAACAACCGGGTTCGGGGTTCAGGTGTTTAATGACGGGCATGCCGCAAAATTGCGTGTCTCAGAGTTTGAAGTTGCCGCAATGGCAATTAAGATAAAGGTTAAGTCTGTGAATAACAATGAAAACACTTTTATCTATTCGTTGTTTTTTTTCTGGCCATGTTGTGATAAATTAAAAATACCAATGGCGAAAGGATACGTCTTGGCGAGTTCTAAATTCAAATGAAATGTATCAACTGGAGGCATGGCATGAGCAAGGTGGCAAAACGGTGTGTTTGCGTGATCCTGATAGCGACAGCATGCGGCGTCAATGCCGCTACGCGCACATGGCAAACCAGCAATGGCGGCATATGGACCGAAGGCGGCAACTGGTCTGACAATACGCCGCCCGTAGCGGGCGACACGGCGGATCTGTCGGCGGCGACCGGGGTGATCGATATAGCGACCGATGTTGCAGTCGGGGAGATCATTTACAATCCCGCGTTCAGCGGGGAGACGAATGTGCTGACGATCTTGTCCGCGTCGAGCGCACCGAACTCGCATAAGATCGCTATCTCTGATATCACGCTCGGCATGTTTCAGGTAGCCGAAGGTGCAGAACTGCGGGTGGATGCGGATCTCACCCCGGCTGTGGACGTGCTGAAAGACGGGCGCGGCTCGCTGGTGATCAAACGCAATCTGGCACCCACGGCGGCGGTGCAGGTGTTTGTCGAGCAGGGGGCTCTTGTGAACGAGGGATCGATCCAACATCCCATGTGGCGGATGTTCGTGGGAACCCGCGACAGCGACGATGGCCCGGCGGCCGGGTATGTGATGCGCGATGGATCGTCCCATGTCGGCG
>JAQVQN010000305.1 GCA_028701555.1 Kiritimatiellia bacterium
GTCACCGCTTTCCAACTTGTTGTCCCGGTAGCTCTCCAGAGCCGCGTTCCAAAGTTCATCAACCATTCCCTTCATGGCTGCTTTTCTTGCTGTTTCCAGCTCCTCTGTGCTCCAACGGATAATATCCTGACTCAAACATGCGATCCATTTCTTCCATGTCTCATACTTTTCGTCGCCCTCCCTAAGTGACTTCGAATAAGCCGCAAGCGCTGACTTTTTGTCGGTGTCGGCCCTAGATTCCATGATTTGCCTGGCTTGCCCAAAGAGCGCGGCGTAGCTGTTCTTCAACGACTGATATTCCCCTACCGCTTTTCTGTTCGTCTTGCGTTCGCCCGACAGCAGCTTCGCGAACCTGCCCGTGAAATCAACCTCCATCTTGACCATTATTTCTGTAGCCTGATTCGTAATATAAAGATAATCATCGGGAATTATTATGCCTTTAACTTTCCCGGTAAATTCTTCGTAATTCTGCTCGTGGAGATCCATTCTCTTGCGGAATCCGCTGTAACTGGCCAGATCCGTCACACCTGCCCAAGCCGCGTCGGAACCGGCGATTATCTGATGTCTGTAATGCCATCCTGCGTAACCCGTCGCGGCCAGCAGACACAGCCATAAAACACCCGCGGCAAACTTCCTGAACGCGGCCTTCAAACTGGCATCCCTGTGTGCCGCAGCCAGTTGCCGCTCCTCAAGCCTGCGCTTTTCATCCGCAAGCTGTTTGGCTCTACGCTCTTCCGCGGCCCGGCGTTCCGCCTCCTTGCGGTCAGCATCCCCTTGCGCCTCAACGACTGGATGTTTTGCCGCTAATTGCGCTTTAATAGCCTCTGTGCCGAAATGCGTGGCCTCGGTAGCCAAAACATGTTTGGTGGTCGCATCCGCGATCTTGGTATCGTCCGCCAAAACAGGTTCGTTTTTTCGAACGCGCGGTATCCCCTTAGGCACGACAGTGCCGTCACCTCCGCCAACATCTCTTGGCCGTTCGTCTAAATCCGCCTTGTGCGTTACCGTTGGCGACACCTCTTTCCGGCTGAGAGAGCTTACAGGCGGCACCGGATGTGTCGCCACCGTTTCTGGCGCCTCATTTTCATGATCACGATCAACCGGCGGATCAGAATCCCCAGTAGCGCCAGACAAAGCGCGGATTTCCGCGGCTACGCGCGATGCGTCGCATTCGCGCCGCGCGATTTCGGGATGCGTCATCCGCGCCAGCAGCCGGCAAAGCCGCTCATTATTTTTCACGGCCGGATCATCAATGACCGGAACCTTCTTTTCTTTCGACCGAACAACAAATGCTTCGATCGCGGCATCTCCGGACGGCAGCCTGGGCAACAGGGGCTTTCCGGCCAAAGCCTCGTAGAAACATAGCCCGAGCGCGTAAATGTCCATTCCGGCATCGCCGCGCGACTCTCCGAAAACGACTTCCGGCGGCATGTAGTCCAAGGTTCCAGGAACCTGGCGTCCGTGAGTCATCGTTCCATGATTATCACGCGCCACACCCAAATCCATAATGCATGCCGCACCACTGTCGCCTTCAGGCATATACAGATTAGACGGCTTGATGTCGCGATGGATAATTCCCATGCCGTGCATGATGTGCAGGGCCTCGGCGAAGCGCGCGAACGCGGCCATGACATCATCCGCGGGAAGCCCCTGTTCACAGCCGCGCAGCCGGTCACGCAGAGAACCGCCCGGCATCCCGGTCAGGAAATCCATGATCAGAAAGGCATCGTTGTAACCAATCTTCTCAACATAAATAAAATCGAGAAACTGCACGAAGCGCGGGTCTTTTCGATCCTTCAGCTTTCTCAGTATCTTGGCCTCGCGCAAAAAGCGGTCGGCATACCCCTCTTTCAGCAGATGTTTTATCGCCACCAGCCGCCCGTCATTTAAGCGCCGCCCTTTAAAAACCTCGCCGAACCCGCCCTTGCCGATATACTGGAGCAATTGATAAACCGTTTCGCCCTTTACGATCTCACGCGGCTTGGCGGCCTGCAAGGCTTCGCTGAAATTTTTGAACGAGTTATGCCTTTTATCACGCTCCCGCTCCAGCGCCTTCGCTATGACCGTATCAAGATGCGTTGCCAGACGTTTGACACGAGAACTGATTTTGATTACGTTTCCGCCTGAAGTATCAGATACGGAACCCCAGCGGGTGTGAAAAATAAAATTTGCCTGCTGTAGATTTCCGGTTATTTTAGCGTACGGCGTTCTGCCGGTGATCGCTTCGTGCAGGCAGACCCCCAGACTGAATATGTCAGACCGCTCGTCGCCACGGAAATGCGGATCCGTAAAATCCGGCGCCATGTAGTCGAAAGTCCCGCGCAGATTGCCCTGAGACGTCACCGTCTGCGTGCCGCCCTCCTGACGCGCGATCTCGAAGTCGATCAGCTTGGATGACCCGTCGTCACAGACAAAAATATTAGCCGGCTTGATATCCCGGTGACAAATCCCTCGCCCGGCGGCATAGCTCAATCCCGAAAGACAGTCATGCGTTATTTTCAGGGCCTTGTCAACATCAAGTCCGCCCGGCTGACCCTCGAGCAGTTTTTTCAGGGTGTGGCCATGCAGGTGCTCCATCACAACCACATGCAGATCGTTGAAATTTTCCGGCACAGCGAAGCATCCGTAATATTTGATGATGTTCGGGTGCCGGATAGAAGCGAGCGCACCGGTTCGTTTCTCGAGTTTCTTAAACAAGACACCATCTGTGTCTTGCAGCGGCATGACCTTTAACGCGACCGTCGCCCCGACCTCGACCCCGGCAAACTGCGGCATCAGACATCTGGCGATATATATGCGGCCTTGCGCGCCGCTGCCGCCGGATATCTCGCCAATGATCTCGAAGTTTCCCAGAAACTTTTTGGATGATTCAGCCATTAAGATCATTCGTGCGGTTATGGGTTGGGTAACGGGTACCTGTGCCTTTTAAAAATTCTTTAGGTCTTTGCCGATCCATTTGACCAGAGCGATAAGCCGCAACCGATCCTCGTTGGTTTTCAAATTATCCATCTTGCTCGCCTCGTCTCTGATTCTTTCGAAAGCGTTTTTAAGCCCCTCGGTTTTTTTATACTGATCTGAGCTTGAACGCCCGGTGAAATTCAGGTTCTGCAACTGGCTTTCAAGATCATTGATCACCGCAATCAGGCTGTCTTTGTCCAGAATATAAGCCAAGGCACCCATAAACTGTTCAATCGCACCTGCGCCGTCAACCACAGGCGTGCCATCATTGTCTTTTTTGCCGTCTGCCCAAGACGCTAACCGCTGGGCTGTCTCTCCGACTTTCTCGACCCGTTCTCTCATTTCCTCTTCGCGGTTTTTTGACATGAACGCGCAGTAATTATTCAACACCGCTCGATCACGCGCCAGATCAACCAATAAAGCGATGGCACTGCGCTCTGCCTCCGCCTTGCGCTCAGCCGCCAGGCGCTCTTCTTCCTTGCGTTTAGCCTCCGCGACTTCTGCGGCCTTGCGTTCCCGTTCCTTGCGCTCTGCCTCCGCGACTTCAGCAGCCTTGCGATCCCGTTCCTTACGCTCTGCCTCCGCCAAACGCTCCTTCTCCTTGCGCTCGGCTGCCAGACGCTCATCGTCCTTGCGTTTGGCCTCAGCGATTTCAGCGGCCCTGCGCTCTGCCTCCACCAAACGCTCCTTCTCATTGCGTTCCTCAGCCGCCTTGCGCTCGGCTGCCAGGCGCTCCTGTTCCCTGCGCTCTGCCTCCGCCGCCTTGGGTTCGGCTTCCAGCCGCTCATC
>JAQVQN010000306.1 GCA_028701555.1 Kiritimatiellia bacterium
CTCCGTTCCCGCTCCGTATGCAGAACAGACGATGTTCACCAGCACGACCACAGATGTGTTCGTCATAATCCAACGCATATTGCACATGACGCCAATCATCAATCGCCACTCGCTAATCGCTAATCGCCACTCGCTAATCGCTAATCGCCACTCGCCACTCGCCAATCGCCACTCGCTAATCGCTAATCTCCTCCCCGCCGCGCAGGCAGCTTGGGCACCTTGAAACGCGTGCAGGCGATGTGCCGCACCTTGTCGTCCGTGGCGTAATAGTAAACGGTCACTATGGTCTCGTCCGCCAGCTTGACCGCGCGCGGATAACCGAGGTCAAAACCGTCGCCATCGTCGCGCAACACCAGCACGTGATCCGTGCGCCAGGTCAAACCCTCGTCTTCCGACACCAGCGCGCGTATGCCGGAAGGCGCGTCGCGGTAGCCGTAGACCATCACCAGCCGCCCGTCATTGAGCTTGACCAGCCCGCTGGGCGGCGTCTGCCGCGCGTCGATCTCTGTAGGACGCGCCTCCCATGTCTTGCCGCCGTCCCTGGATACCGCCTGCCAGATCGGTGCGTCGCCGCCGTGTACCCGCGTCAACATCCACACCACGCCCTTCGAGGTTGTATGCAACAGCGTCTCTTCCGTGAACTTCAGCTTGTTCTCAGGATCGCCCATCACATCAACCACCTCGGCGCTACGTCCGTCGCGCGTGATCGCTACCATGACCCGTCCGGCGCATTTGTCGTCTTTGCGCACCATGAAGGCGCGCAACACCGTGCCGTCCGGCAGTTGCGTCATGGACCAGGGCGACGATCCGGAAGCGTAGGTGTCCAGCCCCGCGATATCCTGCCGTTTCCAGGTTTTGCCGCCGTCTTCCGAACGTTCGGTGTACGATCCGCTAAGCGTCGAGAACGTGTTGGCCTGTCTGCCTCGCGCCGGACTGCTGTAGGTGATGTCGTAGCGATCCTTGAACTCGTCCAGCCGCTCCATCGGATACCATCGCCGCCAGTATTGCCCGATGCGCACTAGTGCGCCGTCAGCCGCCGTAAAGGTCGGCCCCGGCATGTCGGAGACTGCGGATTTGGGCAGCTCCTTGGTCTCGCTCCAGGTCACGCCGCCATCCGCGCTCATCATCCGTCCGCTGCGCGTGTCCGCAGTCACAAAATGTGTGGCCGTGCCCTTGATCCCGAAACTCGCGTACAGGTTTCCGGTTTCCGGATCGCTCAGCAGACTCGGGAAACAGGCGTATTTGCCCGGTTCTTTATAAATCACATGATGCGTCGCGCCCTTGACCGGACGCTCCCAGGCTTTTAACACGGCCGGCGCCTCGGTCCAGCGCACCCAATCCCAGAATGCCTCGCCAGTGGCCCCGCTGCTGCCAGCACCGTAACTGACCCGGTTGCGGCCCTCGTGCGCCGGGTGCTTGAACACCCCCGTCCCTTCTATCACCGCAACCCCGTCCACCGCGACGCACACGTCGTTGCTCTTGATCTCGACCCGGTACACATGGAAATCGACCGTGGTGTCCATGGAGTACGCCAACTTGGCGTGGTTCAGCTCGATCTTGTCGGTGTACAGCGTCAGGATATCCTCGTGCGCACCGTCCGAGAACCCCAGCATCACCCCGGCCATACCCTTGCACGAAACTACCTTGACGCGTGCCTCGACCGCCGCCCCGGCCTGCGGACATGCACGCCACTGCTGGCTCATGGCAACCATGTCACCGGCCTGCGTGCCGCTGTCCTTCACATGAAACAGCCCGTTGCTGACAATTGCCACAGCGTTTCCGCCCCCGCTCAATGGATGCATCACGGTCGCGAATTCCTCGGTGCGCCAGACCACGCCCGACCCTTTGCAATCGGTTCTGCAACCGTAATGGCCCGCCGCCACAAACATCGCCACAATCAGCATAAACGCATTCAATCGCATGATATCTCCTCTTTTATTTGTCCTCTTTTCAACTCGTAAGTCACTCAAAAAAAGCCTCGATTTCACGCAGCACCAGAAACCGCTGGCCCGCGTCGGAACCGCGCGTCACGGTGACACGCAACTTATCAACCGTAACCGGATCGAAGCGGAAGACCCTAGGCCGCGTGTTGTCGTGCATGTTGCGCGTCGCCACATCCCGCTCGTCCGCCAGCAGCCTCCACACGCCGCAGCTCAACCCCTCGATTTTGACATCTTCAGGCGCACACTGGTTCTTCCAGCCCAGGTAGCCGCCTTTGATAAGCACGGTGTTGATGTTTGCCGTCGCGCGCGGAGCCAGCTCCACGACCACAGGCCAGCTCTCAAAAGTGACGGATGAATTACTCGACTCGTCACCGTCTATAAGCTCCGTGACCGCCGCTGGCGGGCCGTCCGCCGTCAGCGCTTGCGCACTGCCCTCCTTATCCACCGCCAGTATGTTACGTTCCAAACGCGGCGCGGGCGCTGCTGCTGGTAACGTGCGCACAGGTGCCGCGGCGATCACCCGCGACGCCTCGCCCAGCATGGGCCAGAGATCAGGCTTCACCAGACACATCTCCTCGTAAACACCGATGAAATCAACCGGTTCCCTCGAGAGTGCCAGCACCTGCTCGCGCATGGCCGCGCCGCGCTGGGCCGGAGCAACCTTCCCGAACACGCCAGGCAACCAATGGTCAAACCCGACCCGCACGCCGTTCTGACGACAATGCCAGATCAGCGACTGTATACGCTCCGACGTCCGGATCAGCTCCACTGGATCGCCGTGAATGCGCGGCTCTATCAAGAAGTCGTCGCACAGCTTTTCACCGATGATCCGCTCCGGCGGCAGCACCCACCCGCCGCAGATCGCGTCCAGCAGCGAGGTCGGCGCCTGAAACAGGCAGAGCCGCTTGCCAGCCGCCTCGAACAGCGGACGTAGCTCGTGCAGCCACTCTAACACATATTCTCCGTAGATCATGCGGAGTTTGTAGGTGTCGTACACGCCGTTATCAGGCTTGCCCCAGCGCGCGTGATAGTCTTCCAACGCCACGTCGTTGTAAAGGTACGACATGTAATCGTGCCGGTTGCCGTCCCAGATCGAATTGTGTTGGTAGTTCATTTTGAGCGCCACACCCGTGACGCCTTCATAGCTCAAAAGTTCCTTTACGACCGCAGTCTTGTACCGCCGGACTTCGGGATAGCCGAAACAAAGCAGGCCCCAGCGCGTACGGCCCTCGCGATCGACCGCACGATACTGCGGATGCTCTTCCAAAAAACGGGAACTCCAGGCCTGCACCGGCGGCAGCGCGCGGCGTCCGTCATCGAGCGGATCTAACCACGCATACAGCTCAACACCGTTCTTCTTCGCGGCCTGCCCCGCTAGCGCCAGCGGTTCACCAGCCTCGATCGACCGCGTGAACAGCTCTTCTGTATTCGGGCGGTGCAGCACCTTGAACGCGCTCTCACCGTTCGGGAACTGACGCTTCTTGAGTTCTGGTGCAAGCGCACGAAAGTCGCCGTTGAGCGTCACGAAATTCGCGCCGCTCAGCCGCCAGCCAGTCGGCTCAAGCAAACTGTCGCTCTGCTCCATGCCGCCGTTCACCAGCCTTTCCTGACCGGCACGATCCTTCAACGCGAGTGCGTCCGCAACGAACACATGTATGTCAGGACGTCCTAAGGAAAAAACACCTACGTAAAACGGCCCGCACGCAGTGAAACGGACCTCCGAGACCCGGAATTCGCCTGGAACGGGTTCTTTTAACGTGTAGCCGTTTTGGGTAGGGACGCCTCCCCGAG
>JAQVQN010000307.1 GCA_028701555.1 Kiritimatiellia bacterium
CTGGACAGTTGGTCGGAAGGCGGCTCCACCGGAAACATCAACGAGAACATCAACAAAAAGGTCTGGGGCTATAACGGACGCTTCTTCACCACCGCGCCCTATGCTGCGGCGAGTTATGATTTCGACCTCGGCCAAGACTGGACCCTGACACCTTCAGCAGGCACCCGCTACTACCTCAGCAGCGAGTTCGACAACGAATGGGCTCCCTGCGCGGCCTTGACTCTGGAGCGCGACGGTCTGAGTTTCTTCGTTTCACACGCGCGCGGCGTGCATTACCCCGGCATTTACATGCGCGGCACTTCGCCCAGCACATGGCGCACAATCAACGCCGAGATCATGGATGCCACCGAGGCCGGCACCCATCTGGAATTCGGCGAACTGGCGGCCCTGCACGCCTCGCTGTTCCACACTAAAGTGCAAGACCGCATGGACTCAACCACGGCGGGATACATCAACACCGGCAAGCTGCGCGCCAATGGCGCCGAAGTCTCGCTGCACCTCTACCCCTCCCAAGACCTGACCGTTTTTACCGGCGGCACCTACACAGATCCGCAAGACCATCCGGTCTCGCGCATGCCGGATCTCACCGCCAGCGCAGGCATTTCCTACCGCGTGACCAATCACCTGCGTTGGGATATCGACACCGAATATACGGCATCGCAATACGCCTACAGCATGCGCACCGTGAATCCGTCGCTACAGAAGCTTGACGACCACCTGGTCTTCAATACACGCCTCGCCTTGGACATGCGCTCTTTCTCAAGCCTCGGCGGCGAGGTCTATGTGGCTGTCGAGAACTTCACAAATCAGCACCATGAGTATTTTCCCGGATACCCCATGCCAGGCGTGATGTGGTACACTGGCATGAAACTGAATTTTTAAGGAAAAGGACTAAGACAAGTGATGAAGCCGCGCGAGCTGGCATATTGCGGTATTTTCGGCGCGGCGGCCCTGCTGCTGCCAGTGCTCTTCCATGCGCTTCAGCTCGGACGCATTTTCATGCCGATGTACCTGCCGCTGGTCACGTTAGCCTTCTTCGTCAAGCCCGGCCCGGCCGCCTTGACCGCACTGGTGCTTCCTGTGCTCTCCGGCGCAGTGACTGGCATGCCGCCGTTCTATCCGCCCGTCGCGCCGGCGATGTCGCTGGAACTGGCGCTGATGGCCGCCATGATCGGAGCGCTCCGTAAGACCCTGCCGCGTCTGCCGGTCTGGGCCGTGCTGGCCGTGGCACTCTTTGCAGGACGCGTTTTCAGCGCGGGCTTTTTCTACGCTGCCGCCGCTTTCATGAGTCTGCCCGCAGGTTTTGTGGCCAGCATCTCACTGCTCAGCGGTTGGCCGGGCATCGTTTTGATGCTGATCGTAATCCCGGCCATTATGCGTTTGCGCTCGCAGCCAGCGCCAGTGGCCACAGTCGATCCGCGCATACCCTTCTTCAATAAAATCGCGTCAGCGTGGGACGGCTGGCACGATCTGCCGCAGGTGAGGCAAAGACTGCTCGGCTCCTTGGACCGTTTCAGCGTGCGCGCCGGCGAAACCGTGCTAGATCTCGGCTGCGGCACCGGCAACCTTGCCTTGGCCCTGCTGGAACGCTTAGGCCCAGAAGGACGCGTACTGGCGGCGGATATCTCTCCAGCCATGCTTGAGATCGCCGCCGCAAAGACCTCTGACAAGCGTATTTCATGGCTGCTCGCGTGCGCTGAAAAGCTTCCGCTGGCCGCGCACTCATGCGACCGCATCATCTGCTTCAGCGCTTGGCCGCATTTCCGTGACCCTGCGACCGTGCTTGCCGGTTTCAGACGCATCCTGCGCCCAGACGGCCATGTGCATATTCTCCATTTTATCTCACGACACGAGGTCAACCGCATCCACGCCTCGGCCAGCGATCACTCTGTACACAGCGACCTGCTGCCGCCGGTCAAGGAGGTCGCCGCGCTTTTTTCATCCGCTGGCTTCGCTGTCACGGAGACCGCCGACACCGACAACCTTTATCTGCTGACCGCCCGCCTGCAGGATGCCGATACCGCAGTGTGATTCGCAGTAAACCTTTAACCATGAATTCGGCGATTAACTTGTGTTTTAGTTTAGTGCTAAAACATCATTAGCCACACGTCAAGGAGGAGAGTCATAATGCAAACCATAAACACCCCGGACGCGCCCGAAGCCATCGGGCCTTACTCCCAGGCCGTTGAAGCCAACGGCATGCTCTACTGTTCCGGCCAGCTCCCGATCAACCCCGCCACCGGCAAGATCGAGGTGGCAGGCGCGGCCGAGCAGACCATGCGCGTGCTGCTGAACCTGCGGGCCGTGCTGGAGGCCGCCGGCTCGGGCCTGGGCAAGGTGGTCAAGACCACGGTCTTCCTGACCGACATCGGCGATTTTCCGGCCATGAACAAGGTTTACGGCGAGATGTTTGCCGAGCACAAGCCCGCACGTTCCACAATACAGGTAGCGCGCCTGCCCAAATCCTCCAAGATTGAGATCGAAGCCATCGCCGTCAAGTGATCTTTTGATGGTGGGCGCGGAGGGAGTCGAACCCTCACGCCTTGCGGCACAGGAACCTAAATCCTGCGTGTATGCCAATTTCACCACGCGCCCATAAAAGAATCATGCGTAATAAGCCCGGATCAGCTCCTCGAAGTGCGGGTCGTTGGCCACGTCGAGAATGCGCATCTCCCTGCGCGCGTTCTCGGCCGAATCAGAGGCGTGCGCGGCGTTGACCATGATGTTGGTGCCGAACTCGCGCCGGATTGAGCCGGGACGGGCCTTGAGCGGATCAGTCGCGCCTAGAATATCCCTGATTTTGCCGACCGCGTCAACCCCCTCGTACACGATCGCCAAACATTCTTCCCGTCCGGGCCGGCCGCGTTCCTCTGGCAGGCAGTTGGAAGGACGAAATCCGGTCATGAACTCCACGATGTTCTCGAACTCGCGCTCAGCGAACAAAGGAGCCAGATAGTCGCACAAAGCCTTCAGCGGGTGCGCGTCTACCGGAAATCCGAATTCGCGCGAAAGGGCCTGAGCGGCGCGATCCGCGCCGAAACATTTAAAGACGCTCTTGAGGCTTTCGCGCACCGGCCCGTAAAATTCTTCGGCCTGATCCACAGACATCGCGAATTTTTTGACCCCCACAATGCGCAGCCCCGTGCTGGAGATCAAGTCCATGATGTTGCCGGCGCGCAGCGAAGGCTGACGCCAGTTGTCAGGCTTTAGCATCACCAGCGTCTGCTCGACGTCATCGCCGTCAACCACATCGCAGGCACCGCGAACGATACCCGCATCCGTGGGCAGGTGTTTAAGCCACAGCAACAATATCTCGCCGACCACCTTGGGCGTGGGGCCTACCAACACAGCCGGCTCGAAATACTCCACATGTCCGGTCTTGGGCTCACGCACCAGGTCGCCGTAAGTGTCGCGTATGGTCTGCCCGCTGCACCAGCGCTGGCGAATCGAGCCGGTGACCTCGAATATCTTGCGCACGGCATCCTCGCCCTCGAAAAGCAGCAGCATCGAGCGGTGCGGCCGTCCGGTGATCACGTCCGGCGTATAGGCGCGCCGCACATATTTCGAAAAAAGCCTGCACTTTTCGGGATCGGAAGCGTCATACTTATCAAGATAATCAGCAAACTCTTCAGCCAGTTCCTGGGAGGCTCCGATGATGCGGGCACCGACCAGCTTGAGGTCGGTGCGCACCAGATAACGTGCAATGATTCC